>NZ_QUED01000059.1:0-4279 GCF_003477865.1 Blautia sp. AF34-10 | reverse complement strand
TCCCATCAGATTTTACAGGTAGCATCACTTCATCATCAGAGCGCACGGGCAACACAGTATATGATTCAGTGACTGATACGATTTATGTGTATAACCGATACCAGCTTGAATTGATGAAAGGGGAATCTTCAGACAGCGAACCTGTAATGAGCGAGGATTATATTGCTGAAAAAGTTGGAATGGGACAGGTTTTTACACTGGAAGATGGTACCTATCTTACTTATAGCAAAACACATAATTATGTGCTTGCTTCTTCATTTACAACAGAAACACCGGAGCTTCTTGCAAATAAGGCTGGGACAGAGGAGACAACTAAGGATATTACTAGCGCTTATCCATCTGATTATGAAGGAAGAAATTATTTCGGTCAGGTGGTAAAAAAGATCGGTGATAAAAATTATATTCTGATTGGAAATGAAACACAGCTCCGGGCAATCGGAACAGATGCGGAAGTGACAGAACCCATCTGGAAGGTGTATGAAACAAGAGAGAAAAAAGGGGGATTACTGGGGGGAGCACTGAGTGGATATACAGACTGGACACCGGCTGCGGATACAGCAGAATACAAAACAGAACTGTATTATCCGGGTGATGCGGATCTGGCCAATTTTAAAGATGGAGACAAAGTATATGACTGGTCAAAAACTGCATTGTATGCAAATGATAATGGTGGACACGAAATTGGAAAAGCGGAATATTTGGATGCCCCATCCTTAGACGTAGCTGGTTTGAATGCTACAAAGCGTTATCTTTATGTGGGCAGTACGATCCAGGATTCTGCAAATATGATAGTAACTGCATCTGAGGACAGTCCTTCTGATGATTCTACGGAGAGGCCTCCGGTGAAACAGAAGAAGTTTCTGGTAATACAGAAGAGACTTCCGGTGAAGCAGATGGAAATGCAAAAGGCAGTGATCTGATTGATATGGTTCCGGCAGAAAACAATGAAATATCTGTATCTGGAAATGATGATATTTCTTCAGAAGCTGCAGCATCGGACACTACTGTATCAGATACTGAAAACGAAGAGATTTACGATGAAGATGCTTTTATCAGTGATGAAAGTGAAAGTGATTTTTCAGATGATGCGGATCCAGAAAGTATACAGGTTGAAGAGGATAAGACCTACGTTCTTACTTATGATATAAGCAAAACGACTAATAAGGTGAATATTGCAGGCACCGGATATAAATATAGCAAGGATGCGGATTATATTATCTTTCGTGATATTGATCTTTCCAAAGAGGGCACCAATTCCAATGGGGAAGATGATGATTGGGATCCTATTGATAATTACCAGGGAAACATGGAAGGCCGAAAGGGAATGGTTGAAGGTCAGAGTATAACAATCAGCCATATCAATATTTCACAGAATAATCCAGTCGATCAGGACAGGCAGGCAGAATATGGTATCGGATTTTTCAGAAATTTGACAACACCATATTCTACATCCCTGACAATATCCCAAAACCCGATCACTGTGAAAAACATTACTCTTTCTGATGTGACGGTTTCTACAACAACACAAAAGGTTAAACAAAATGTCAGTTTGATTGGAAGTGTGCTGAAGCTCCTGCTTGGAAATTTAAGTGGACTGAAACCGGATCCGCAATCCCTGGCAACGGGAGGATTTGCAGGCGTCATAAAAGGAAACATCCAGATTGAAAACTGCAATGTAGAAAATTTACGTGGAGTTTCAAATGTAAATGATCGGACCGGTGGCTTCGCAGGCTATGTCAGTGGTATGACACAGTATGACCTCATATCAAATGGATTAGGAGGCCTGGTTACTACTTTAACAAAAATCCTGAATCTGATTCCTCTGCTTGGAGCCGGTGACCTGCTGACTGTCCTTTTAAATGGAGGATTACTCAGTGTAAAAAATCTGATTCCGGTAGGCTATGTCAATCCATGTATTCAGAATTGTTCTGTAAGCGGTGGCACTTCTGTTACAGGTCAGAAGAGTACCGGTGGATTCGCTGGGGAAGCCATTGGTGCAGTGATGAAAAACTGTTCTGTGGGTGGCACTGCCACAGTGTCTGGAAATGATTGCTCTGGTGGATTTGTGGGACGTTCTGCGAATGCAGTTGTGGCAGGCGCATTAAGCAGCCTTGGTATTGAACTTATGGGGAACTTTCCGGTCAATACAGTTATGCTGAACTGCAGAATTGATGGAACGGTAAACGTATCCGCACAGGGAAGTTTCGCTAAGGAAAGTGGTTATGCAGGCGGATTTATTGGCGAAATGCGAAATAGTTACGCTGTAGACTGCAGTATTTCTTCTTTGGGTACAGTGTCCGGAAAAGATTATACCGGAGGATTTGCCGGTATAGCAACCCTTGGTGATGTAGCGGATATTGATGAAAGCCAGGGACTTCTGGTAATTGTAAAGGATCTTCTTACAGGGTTGTTAAATGGTAAATTTACCAACATGGATATCCTGAACCTGGTAGGACTCCGGCCTTCTGTTATAAGCGGATGCACCATTGCAGGAGATAACATTTCTGTAACAGCGAACGGTAAAAATGCAGGTGGACTTGTGGGATATGCAGGTGCTGTCCAGATTTCCAATACTTTAGAACTTGCAGATGACTCAAAATCAACTACAAAAGCCCTCCAGCGAGTGCTTAATAAGACGGGTCTTACCTACGAATTTTCAGACCGTGTGAATCAGATCAATGCAGCTTCCTCTATGAAGGTTTCAGCAACAGAGAATGCAGGAGGAATCTTAGGTTACGCTAAGATGACCAGTGTCGGTGATGTCCTCGGTGGAACAGTTACAGCAGCAGACTATATGCGTTTTGAGTGCAAGGACTGTTCCGTAAACGGAGGCTCTTCCGGGCTTACGGTTACTGCGTCAGATCAGGAAAATGGTCGTGCAGGAGGTGCTATCGGTTATGGAACAGGTGGAGAAGTAAGGAAAACATCCGTCACAAATCTGAATTCCGTAACGGCCGGAAAGTGTGCCGGAGGTTTTGCCGGGTATTTCGGAAGCGGCACCCTTGCCAATGTTGGAGGTATTAAACTTCTGGATTACCGCTACTAAAAATTGACAGCCTTCTTTCTGTAGGTCAGATGATTGAGACGTTTGCAGTTGAAAGTACTGTTTCAGGTGTTGCGTCAGGATATAGTGTGTCTACCCAAAATGAGAAAGGTTACAGCGGTGGCTTTATTGGAGAATGCATCAGTGGACGAGCAAGGGACACAAAGATCAGCAACCTGAAAACGGTTACTGCATCCGCAGCATCAGGAAAAGCCGGTGGATTTGCAGGTTTTGCCAAAGCCGGAGATGCATTAAGTGCCGGAGATTCTACTACATCACAACTGACAGGAATCGAATTGGAGAACCTGCTAGGCGTTGTCAGTGCCCTGAGACCGGAGTTCAATAATACTTCTATTGCATATGTTTCGAATGGTTCTGACCCTCAGGTATCCGCTGATATGGCGGGCGGTTTTGTGGGAGATGGACAGGCAGTAGATATCAATTATGGAAACAACAATTCCGGATTTAAAGCAGACACAGACACGAATCCATCTTCGAGTGAATCTACAGATGAAAAGAATAGTGAAGAAGCAGATTTCATTTCAGCAGTCACGAATAGCGAGGATGGAACAACAGAAGGTGAGACTGGTGCGATTGCAACAACAAATATTACCGGACTTTCCTATATAAAGGGAACCAGCTATGCCGGAGGCTTTGCCGGAAGATTGATGCCCGGTGATGTGGCACAGACAGGTTCTATTAAGTTACTGGGGCTCTTAAATGTAACTCAGCTTCTCAGTGTCATGGATGTGGCATATCCGAGGATTTCCGATTCTTCTATTGAAGGAAACAACTTAGTCGTAACAGCATCCGGAAAAAATGATGATGTGGCGCTTGGAGATGCCGGAGGATACATCGGTAATGGAAAAGCAGTTATGGTTAAAAACTCTGATGTGACTAATGTAAAAGAAGTCACAGCGCCGTATCATGCCGGTGGCTATATCGGAATCATGCGGTCCGGAAGTGCAGCGGAGGCAGGAGATGCCACAGGAGATCTTTTGAACAGTGTCCTTGGTAAGATTCTGAGTCTGAAAGAGTTGGCGAGTGTCTTGCAGGCTGCATCCAGCAAAATTACAAATTGCAAAGTTGCTGGTACCGCAGATGGATTGACTGTTACAGCTGACAACGGATTTGAAAACGCAGAAGGCTATGCAGGTGGCTTCGTTGGAGAGATGCAGAGCGGTCATGTAGATAATTCAGCAAATGCTGTTGATTCCGGAAAAGGAACGGCAGTAG
>NZ_QUED01000058.1:0-5013 GCF_003477865.1 Blautia sp. AF34-10 | reverse complement strand
TATATCCCATCATTCCAGTATCATCAATTTTCAAAAGTTTGTTATACTCATCATCTTCTGTCTGGTTTTCATTGCTTTCTGAAAATGGATCTGCTATGGAACCAATTCCGATCAGGCTTTCGTTGTAGTCCTGTGCCTGCTTGATCATTGCATTTTCCTGTTCTTCCGACAAATGCGAAACTTCCTGTTCATAATCTGTAGCAATGGTTGTGCTGTTCATCTGATTAATGTAATTACTCACTACCGGATACAGGATTAAAGAAAATGCCATCAGATATCCGATTCCTCTTAGTATTTTCACTACTTTCTTCATAATACCTTTCACCTTTTCGTCTGTTTCTTCTGAAATACCCAGTCCACACTGGATATTTCAGAAAAAGCAGACATCCTCCCGGTACAATACCGGGAAGATGAACTGTCTTTTTATCCATTCTTAAACTTCAGAATGTCTTAGTTTTTTGCTTTCTTTTTGCCAAAAGCTTTGCTTGCTGTTAATACACCGAAAAGAACGATACCAGCCAGTGTTACCATGAGTGCTCCCTTGCTACCAGTAGATGGAAGCTGTGCACCTGTTTTGTTTTCTACAGCTACTTCTGGATGGTTATCTTTGTCTGTGATTGCAGTACCATTTGTAGTCTTTCCATTGTATGTGTAATCAACTGAATAGCTTTTCAGTTTGCCAGTTATTTCATCATAGTGTGCTTTAATCACAACCGTAATGTCGCTGAGAAGTTTGTTGTATCCTTCTGGAGCTTTTGTCTCTCTTAAGTAGTAAGTTCCGGCATCAAGACCTTTTACAAGTACTTTTCCGTCAGCATCGGATACAATTTTTGCAGAAGTAAAGTCTGTTGCTTTAGCTTCCTCAGCTGTTGCCTGACGGTATACACCATTTCCTTCGTCTACAATATTAATCTTAGCCTGTTCATCTGCTGCAGTACCCTCTGCGTTAGCCTTGTAAAGCTCGAATTCTGCTCCTTTAAGAGGATTTTTAGTTTCTGTTCCCTCACTATTTGTTGTGTAATATTTGAAGATTGTGAAATCAAAGGTATGTACATCTACGATGCTTGGCTCGGATTCACCTTTTTTCTCTGTTCCCGGCTTATTGCTGTATTCAACAGTAGCCTTGTTGGTGTTAGGATCAAAACCAGTTACTGCATCTTTATTTAAGGTTGCTGTATAAGTTACTTTAATTTCCTGTCCTGCTTTGTTTGCATTAGAAGCAAGGAATTTGTTCAACTCAATCTTAATTTCTGTTGTTCCATCTTTATTATTTTTTGTAGTTAATGTATATGTATTCTCTGCCTTAGTTCCATCTGTATCAGCATTAATAGTAACGTCACCAATTTTCACAGATGTGATGCTTCCAAATGTAAGACCTTTCGCTAATGTATCCTTGAAGTTAAATACATAAGAAGTATAGCCTGTCATATCCGGTACTTTAGATGTCAGTGTGTAAGTCACGGTATCACCAATGTTGACATCATCTGCATTTTTGTCATTTACTTTTTTTACTACTGTCGGGTAATTGCTCTTCATGTTAACTGTAGCATCAGTACCTGTAACGCTGACTAAAGAAGCTACGGATTTTACTGTTTCATTTCCAGGTGCTGTAGATGTATCTGTTGCACCTAATGGATAAACTACATAGTATCCATAATCCAAGTTATTAATTACCGTAGTAGTATCGGTTGTAGTTGCAGTTGTATGAGTAGCCTCTACAGTTGCAGTATTTCCAAGAATCCATCCCATGATATCTTTTGCAAACGCTGCGCCATTACTTCCATCTGTTCCGACCTGATCTTTAACATATGCATATGCTTTTTCACTTAATGCTTCACCTGTTAATGTAGAAGCACCAGAAATTTTGCTCTGGAAAAATCCTTCATATGCACTGTTCAGTGTATATGCTACATTATCGCCGCTTTTTGTTGCTGAAAAAATCTGATACAGATCCAGAGTCTTTCCTGCCACTGTATTGTTGACTGTCAGGGTGCCTTTTGGAGCTTCTGCTGCAAATGCAGTCATGCTCATGGACAGTATCATGGTCATTGCCATCAGAACTGCCATAAATCTTGATACTAATTTCTTCATGTTCCTTTTCTCACTTTCTTTTGCTTTTTTATTGGTTCACTTGGGATTCTTTCAGCCTTTACGGTGGAAGTTCCCCACGCAGCCATATCTCTCTCATGACCCTGCTCCCCCTTTCCTACATCGTCTGTTTCCGTTTCCTTCTGCGTCCGGTATAAAGCAGGAACGCTAACAACAGGCCACCTGCTATGATAAACATCATGATGCCTTTTCCACCAGTGTCCGGAAGAAGTGCAAAATGTCGGTTGATGATAGTGAAGGTAAATCCATCATCAGAGTTTTTTATTGTAGTTGTATATCCTTTTATTTCCGTTTCCGTAACAGAATATTTGTAATAATGCAAAGTTCCGTCAGCATCTTTTGTATAGGCTGGGAGCAGCTTGTCGGGTTTTTCTGACTTAATAATCTCCTGCCATGTGGATTTTGAGATATCGCCTTTTACCACATAGTTTTCATATCCTGGCACAACTTCTGTTTGTTCCGCTCCATCTGCGTCTGTCCAGCTTCTGGAAATCGTGACTGTAATGGAATCCGGCCTGATACCATCCATATTTCGGAAATCTTTCCAGACCTTATTAATGGTCAGATTTACAAATTCATCACATGGATCCTGTGTATCCGATGGTTCCGGTGATGTGCTGTCCCCTGTATTTACTGTAGTTTTAGCATCTGACATCAGAACCGCTTTCGCATCTGATACATAAGCATTCAGATCTGCCGTTTCAGAAGAATCTTTTGTTGCCATGACCGCATTCTGCAAGGTGTCATATGTATCTACCTGCACTACATGTTTTACAGAAAAGATGCTCCATCCATTTTCCTGGCTGAACGTATCTGTCAGGACAGCTGAATTCTTTTTGATCTCATTGACCGTAATCGTCGGTTTTCGGTAGATACGGTAAATGTTATCCTCACCTTCTACACCTGCTTTTGTATTAAACTCATATACGGAGTCCAGTTTACTGTTTCCGCTGAATGGTCCCACCAGCTTGGATGTTCCACGGACCACATCGCAGTAATACATGTCATTATTCCGAAGAAGACCTTCGTCGTTGTAACCAACAAAGCCTCCGCTTCGCCCATCTGTTGCAGTACCATCCGCATCATTTCCTGCGCCGCCTGCGTAGACATTGTATCCGATGGTGATTCCATACACATTGCTGTCTGTGATTTTTGTCCTGTTTGCCTTGATTAGGTTGACACTGATGTTGGACTTTACATCATTATCTTTCGTTATGATTCCATTTTTATCACATGGAAGCTTAATGGAGGAATCTCCGATCTTAATGATTGCAAAATCTGTCTGCTGGCCGTTGTCTGGCGACATTTTGGACAGTCCAACGGAAATATCAAGTCCCAGCAGATTCACATGGATGAGATTTCCATCGTACAACGCATCGACCTTCACAATTCCAAGATTGATATGCAACAGGTTGGAGTCCTGAATTTTATCCAGATACAACGCCTTTACAAGATTATCCAGAACTACGAGCAACGCATCCACTACCGTGGAATCCAGTTTTACATCCGCAAGATAGGCAAAGCTTGTTCTTCCGGCAAAGCCTCCGGCTGTTCCACCGGATTCTACCAGTTTCAGGCTGTTTTCCTGATTTTGGGCATCTCCGGCATTACAGCCTGCCATTCTGGAAAGATTTGCGTAGCCGATAAATCCTCCTGCGATCTGTTCCTCTCCACCTTTACTCTGAACAGTATAACCACCAGGTATGCCTGCCACACTGCTGTCATCAATGTGGGAGCCAAAAATATCCAGAACACCGAGGGCACCGCCAAGAAGCTGTCCTGCATTATCTCCCAGCACATCCAGCTTCTCCATTTTCACAACTCCGCTTTTTCCGGAGTAACCTACAAAACCGCCGACGCTGTTCAGACCAGTTACATAATTTAATCCTGTTACGCTGCTGTTTTTGACAGATCCATTTAACAGTGAACCGCCAAAACCTCCCGCCGTTCCGCTATATGTTACTTCATTATTCTGTCCGGATTTTGTCGCTGTGTTAGCACTGACGCCAAGTCCTGCATCTGGGCTTCCTGTGACATTTCCGTAATATACATAGCTTCGGAACGCATCCAGCACATCGGTTTTTCCAAGCTTTAAAAGATACTGTAATACCGAGGTCTCATTACCTGCACTAATGTTTGCGGCACCGGAAACATCCGCAATACCGAAGCATCCACCGGCATATTCACCGGCTACTACGGAACGGATCTTGTCTGCACGGATTCCGCTTTCCGGCTTATCCTTCTCGCCAAGAACTGCTCCACAAAGACTTCCTGCGAAGCCTCCGGCTGCTTTTGCGTACCCTGTATTGCTTCCATTTTGATAGGTTCCGTTTACAATCACGCCCCAGTCATCCCAGGCTGACACAGATGCACAACGAATGGTGGAAACAGTAGCATTCAAAACCTTGATCAGTTCTGCCGGAGCATTTACCATAAGAACATCCAGAAGCTTATTCAAAAGTCCCTGTTTTGTAGCTGTATCAATAGCTGCCACACTACCCGGATCTACTTTTCCGGCAAAACCGCCTACATAAGAAGTTCCATCTACACGCCTTAAATTTGTGATACTGCAGGAGGAAGTTTCATCTCCCCAGATCTGACCGCCGATCATTCTTCCCACATAGCCTCCGGCAAATCCTGCCGGGTCTTTGTCTGCAATACCAGTTGCTCTGATCCTTGCACCGGAACGATATCCTTCCACATGGGACTGTTTCACAACCGGCACAAAGGTTTTTAATGCTGCCAGACTGTCTGCACCTATAATCTTGAGGCCTGCCAGTGAAACGTCACCTGTATTTGCCACAGAACCTGTAAGCATCTCACCAGCAAATCCACCACTGCATCTATAAGCCTCTGCCAACTGAAGATCTACAGCAGTACCGTTTGTAACGGTTCCTCCTTCCA
>NZ_QUED01000057.1:0-5028 GCF_003477865.1 Blautia sp. AF34-10 | reverse complement strand
CCTCACAAGTTCTAAAGTGGTAACACTTTAGGGAACTTGCAATATATCCGCTACACATATTATAGCATGATAGACACCCTATATCAAGCGGATATATTCGTGCGTATATTCTGCCAAGAATATAGTGGAGCTTACTTCCTCTTGGGCGACTTTGGAAGTGTAGGTGGAAGAAAGTCAAGGGCTTGTTTTTTATCTGCAGTATGAGCTTCGGCTTGCCGATCAGCGAGTACAGCAGATAAAAAATGGTCGCAGACCACCCTTTACTTTCTTCCGCCGGAACGGACAATGAAGCACAGGGGGAAGTAACGGAACGGACGGACAGCCGTTTTCCCCTCCGGCATTATAGCCAACAAAAAAGAGTATCAAGGGTAAACGCTGCGGTCTATGACCGCCCTTGACACTCTTTTCCTTATGGCTTTGATAATAAACAAGGGGAAATGGCTTCTTGTGGCATTTCTGCCACTATGGTATAATGAGCGACGCTACCACCCCTATACAGGTACAGAAAGGGGGTGTGCCACCATGAGTATATTTTCGTCTTTCTTACTCTCTGTCTTGGCAAGTGTAGTCGCCTACTACATCTGCAAATGGCTGGACGGAGATAAATAGCGGTAGCCAGCCTAAGGAATAAGCCACCTTGCCACAACGGAATAGAAAAGCCCCGGAGTTGCGACCTCCGGGGCTTTTTGCGTGCCACAATGAGCACTTTCGTCTTTCTTGCCTACTGGCATTATAGCATATGCCTTTCGGCATTTCAAGTATGCCCTACTTCCACCACTTGTAAACGGTGGGCTTGCTCAATCCTGTCTCTCGAATGCAGTCCGCTTTCTTTCCTGCTGGGTGGCTCTCCTGCCATTCTCTGACTGTCTGCTCCGCTGTTCCACTCCCTTTTGGTCTACCCTCTTTTACTTCTTCTCCTAACTGCTTTTTTAAAGCTTTCATAGTATTCATAACCTTTACATGGTCTTTTTGCTTTCTGTAATTCCGCTTATTTGCTGGTATCGTAACCTTTGTGTTGTCCTCTATCCATTCCCGGCTTGCTATCGTTGACAGCCTTTTTCTGTCCCCTTTCAATGCCCGAAGAGCGTCTTTCACATCTGCCCGGCTGAAATGGTTGTCCTCGTCCTCGGTAAGGCTCTCTAAATGGTCCAGGAACGCATAGGCGTCTCTCCGTATCTTCTGCTCGGATATGCCACACTTCAAGCCATAAGAGCACAACGCCATAATAGAAAAGTAACGCCCTCCGGCTTTCACTTCCTCGGTTATTTTCCGTTTCCACCACTCATATAAAGCTTCGTTACATACCCACGTACCGCCCTGCTTCTTACTTTTCTGCTTCGGCTCTCCCTGCACGATCCGCTTCTCATACCATTCCGGGTACAGCTCCTTTGCTTCTTCCAGCGTAACGGTACTTTTTCTTCTCGGCTTCTCGTACAACGGAGCAAGGTCTACCTTACAGCTCGGTATGCTGGCTTTTATGTCCTCCAGCGTGTAACGGTTCTCTGACAGCTTATAGGCTTTTACTGGGAAATCTGCACCCAGCTTCGACTGACTCCCCACACACCGGAAACCTTGATAAATTCCGGTTATATCCGGGCTGTCCGGACGGATAGAGCTGGTATCATTCCATAGCCGCCGGATAAAGGCTTCTTTCAGCTCCGCAAGCACTTCTTCCCGGTTTCGATACAACTGAACCGGCTCCTGCAAGAAATAGTAAAGATGTACCCCCTTGCCGGAGCTGACAAGATAAGTCGGACGAAGCTGCACACCATTCCCAAACTGCTTCAACAGGTTCTTTAACTGCTGTTTGCCTACATAATCCACGTCCACCACCACCGCAAACAGCTCATGAGCGTTCTCTTTCGTGTGTGACTTTCCGTAAAAACTAATAGGCGGTATCAGCCCAAACCTATCTCCTATGACCTTATCCAGCATTTTCAGACTATCATCAATTACCCACTGCCGGGTTCTTCCTTTGCCAGACGGTCTAATCTGTGTCGCTATAATATTACCTTTTCCGTCCTCCGGCTCTTGCTGGAGACTGCAGCCGGAAACAACTCCCGATAGAAATCATGAGGACTTACTTCCGGGTATCCCCTCTCCAACATAAGGGCTTCTTTCTCCCGATAAGCAGACTTCCACTCATACCCTCTTTTATCTCTCCTTTTGGTGTATTTTGCCATAGTCTTTTGCACCTCACTCCCTCTCGCTTTGACCGCTAATCTTATCAATGAGTTTTTTTTACCTTTTTCCGTCAAGTATAAGGGAGTGCCTTTTGAGTGTCAATATCTACACCTCACTCCCTCTCGCCTTGACCGCTAATCTTATCAATACATTTTTGCACCTTTTTCTTCGTACCGACAAACTGCAATTTATCTTAGAAATTACAGCGATGTTATTTTGATAAACTTTCAAGAATTGAAATATCATGCTTATCTTTATCTCTTAATTCATAACCTGAATGGAAAACTTTTTGGCCTTTTAAAGATATACAAGGAATTGTTTTGCCTTCAAAAAAAACACTACCAAAGTAATCTTTTTCAAACTCATACCATCCACCCTCTAAATCAGCTTGTTTTGAAGTTCCGTCCTCATTTAAAACGAACGGGTGAATGTCTAAGTAACCAAGTTCATCACTATATAACTCTATTCTAACCGGTTTCCAGTCTGTATCAATTTTATAGCCCAGATTCAAAAGCACATTTAACAATTTTTCCGTATGTTGAGCATCAAAATTTATATCTATATCTCTATGAATTCTTGTTTGTTTACCAGCTAAAATATCTACACCCCATCCGCCATCCAACCAGTATGTAATTCCAGTATTTTCGAATAATTCTATTACTTTCATTAAATCTTCTTTTGTTGTTATTTCTTTTCTACCCATACAAAGTCTCCTTTACAACTTCTATATAATTGTTTAGTTAAGTCAATATCAATATCTAATTGCCAAGGCTCAAAATCAAAAATCATGGTCATCACACTCCTTTTTAAAATTCTAATTTATCGATTTCTTTTTACTTACTAATCATACCATACAACAGCATAAGAAACACTAAAATATTGCAGACCATACCGCCCCAAAACAGGTACAACTTCAAGCCCTCATATCTAAAAAAACTGTTCTTACTTTCCTCAAGCTCCCGGATCTTCTGCTTCATCACGCTCGTAAGTGTATCAGACTGCTTCTCAAGAAGCTTTGTAGCCCTCTGTATAGCCTCTATATTCGCCTGTAACGCCTTTCTAACCTCTTGGACGGTGTTTTCCTTAACCTCATCTTTCAGGCTCCCAATCTCGCCCGATATAGCGTCTTGAAGCAATTCGTTGCTGTTCTTCAGCAGCTCTACGCTCTGCTTCAGCTCGCTGATGAGCTTCCTGTTCTGCTCTGCGTCTCTCTGCCTGTTCTGCTCTGCCCTCACTTGTTCTTGATTTGACTGCTTCATCAATTCCTCGCAGTTCTCGCTCGACATCGCCAACGCTTCTTTGAGCAGACTGTTTTCCAGCTCTGTCCGGCTCTGTCGGTTTAACTCTTGAAGCTGCTCTCTTGGACTGCTCTGCTTCTGCTGTTCGTGCATTTCTCTCAAACTCATGCTCCATACTCTCCTTTCCAAAATCCATATTGTAGTATTTTTCCAGCTTGTTATCCCTGATTTTACAAGCCTTTTCTCCTGCCTGTTCCCTGGCTAAGTCGGTATATGTGATGTACTTGTGGCTGTCCTGCCAGTCCACCCCGTACCCTCTTTCATTCATCAGCCGGATAAAGGTTTCCCGGCTGGTCGCTGTTTCCTTACAATCCAGCACCGCAAGGGCAATATCCTGCACATAGCTTTTGACCTTTCCCTGCTCTGCCTGTTTCAAAAGCTGGTAGGTGTCTTTGCTCCATGCCACCGTTTCTTCCCGGACTTCTCCAGCAAATGTCTTTCCTTTCTCCGGCACATGCAAGCCCTGTTCCCAGCTCTGCTCGTTGCACCGTTCCTTTAAGTCTTTAAGGTCGTGCTTACTCCATTGGAGCTTATGACCGTTCTCATAATTTACGGAATTGACAATAAAGTGCGTGTGTATATGCCCCTTGTCTATATGCGTGGCTATCAGAACTTCATGCCCTTTCCATGCCTTTGTATGCTCTGCCAGCTCGACAGCGTTCTTGTGAGCCTGCTCCGGGGTTATTTCCTCGTCCTCATGGTAGGATTGCACATAATGCTTATAGGTTCTTCCGTCCGTCTTGCCCCACAGCTCCTTTGTGGCTTGCATTTCCTCCTTGACCGTCTCCGGCTCACAATGCAGACCGCTGACAAGCTTCTCCTCTGTCTTTTCTTTTTTCGTCACATAATCTATGGCGTGCCCTATGCCCGCCTTTGAAGATACCGCCTTAATGACTGCCATACTTGTTCAGCTCCTCTCCATGCTTCCGCACTTCCGCTTCACTCGGCAACATTCCCCCCTCATTACACCTCTTTGCTATTTGGTTGAGGTTGTTCCCTATCCGTTTCAGTTCCGGGATAAGTTCTTTGATACCGTCCGTATTCACGATCTGCTTCTCCAGCACACAGGAAAGGATATACTCCTGCTGGTTCTTTCCACTCTCTGAAATCTTCTCCTGCAACTGCTGGTATTCTTCTTCACTTACTCGGAATGATAACTGCTTTGGTCTTGTCTTGTTCATGCCCTTACCACTCCATATCCATGACATCAAGTAAGTCAAAGAAACGCTCCAGCGTCTTATTTTCCTTTTCTGCCGGATTCTGTTTTACATATTTATCAATTACTTTCATCAGCTCCTGCACCTCGTATCTGTACTCAAACTGAATTTTATCCATTTCTTTTTTCATGCCTTTGACCTCTCTTTCTTCGGTGCTACCACCGTCAAATTATGAGCCTTTCGGCTCTCTAAAAAGGGGGATTGAAGGGGGGCTTGCCACCCTCACAAGTTCTAAAGTGGTAACACTTTAGGGAACTTGCAATATATCCGCTACACATATTATAGCATGATAGACACCCTATATCAAGCGGATATATTCGTGCGTATAT
>NZ_QUED01000056.1:0-5132 GCF_003477865.1 Blautia sp. AF34-10 | reverse complement strand
TATATCCCATCATTCCAGTATCATCAATTTTCAAAAGTTTGTTATACTCATCATCTTCTGTCTGGTTTTCATTGCTTTCTGAAAATGGATCTGCTATGGAACCAATTCCAATCAGGCTTTCATTGTATTCCTGTGCCTGCTCGATCATGGCATTTTCCTGTTCTTCCGACAGATGAGAAACTTCCTGTTCATAATCTGTAGCAATCGTTGTGCTGTTCATCTGATTGATGTAATTGCTCACTACCGGATACAGGATTAAAGAAAATGCCGCCAGATATCCAATTCCTCTTAGTATTTTTACTACTTTCTTCATAATACCTTTCACCTTTTCGTCTGTTTCTTCTGAAATACCCAGTCCACACTGGACATTTCAGAAAAAGCAGACATCCTCCCGGTACGATACCGGGAAGATGAACTGTCTTTTTATCCATTCTTAAACTTCAGAATGTCTTAGTTTTTTGCTTTCTTTTTGCCAAAAGCTTTGCTTGCTGTTAATACACCGAAAAGAACGATACCAGCCAGTGTTACCATGAGTGCTCCCTTGCTACCAGTGGATGGAAGCTGTGCACCTGTTTTGTTTTCTACAGGTACTTCTGGGGAGTTATTTTTTTCTGTGATTGCAACACCTGGTGTTGTAGTTCCATTGTATGTGTAATCTACTTTATAGCTTACAAGTTTTCCATCTTCGCCATAAGTTGCTTTAATCTCAACCTTGATGTCGCTGAGAAGCTTATTGTATCCGTCTGGAGCTTTTGTCTCTCTTAAGTAATAAGTTCCGGCATCAAGACCTTTTACAAGAACTTTTCCGTCGGTACCAGATACGATTACATCGGATTTGAAAACTTCTGCTACAGCTTCCTCAGGTGTTGCCTGACGATATTCACCCTCTTTTACTTTAACAATATTAATCTTAGCATTTGTATCTGCTGCATCGCCTGCTTCGTTTGCCTTGTAAAGCTCAAATTCTGCCTTTGCAAGTGCAGTCTTATCTTCTTTATTACTCTGGTCTTTTAAATAATATTTATAAATTGTGAAATCAAAGGTATGTACATCTACGATGCTTGGCTCAGATTTACCTGTTCCACCTGACTTCGGATCATTACTGTACTCAACAACCGCCTTGTTGGTATTTGGATTCATACCGATAACAGCATCTTTGTTTAAAGTTGCAGTATAAACAACTGTGATTGTCTCGCCTGTACGATTCTTAAAGTTGTTATAAAAGTCATTAAAGCTAATAGTTAGTGTATGTGTTCCATTGTCATTTGTCGTATATGTCGGTAAGTATGTGTTATCTCCTGTTTTACCTGCTTTGAGTTCTGTATCTCCAACCTTTACAGACAGAATTGCTTTTAAGTCTAATCCTTTTGATAATGTATCGGTAAATTTAAAAGTATAAGAATTATATCCTGTCATATCCGGTACTTTAGAAGTCAGCTGGTAAGTAACGGTGTCACCAATCGCAAAATCCCCAGCTTTCTTTTCATCCGCTGCACCATGTGGTGCAATGGTGTCCTCAGACTCATTTTCGTCATCTAATTCCATCTGGTGATTGCCTTCCCATGAAGGATTCACAATAGCACCAACTGTAAGTCCACTTCCACTCTGTGCTGGAATAATTTTCTTGTCTACTGTCGGGTAATTACTCTTCATGTTAACTGTAGCATTAGTATCTGTTACGCTAACTAAAGATGCTACGGATGTATAATCCTGACCAGTTCCAGGTGCTGCTGAGGTATCTGTTGCACCTAATGGATAAACTACATAGTATCCATATGCCAGATTAGCAATTTCTGTAGAACCAGTTGCTGTGGTTACAGTTTTATGAGTAGCATCTACAGTGCTAGTATTTGAAAGAATCCATGTAAGCATTGCTTTTGCAAAATTTACACCGTTCTTTCCATCTTCGCCAACCTGTGTTTTAACATATTCATAAGCTTTTTCACTTAATGTTTCGCCTGTTAATGCAGAAGCTCCATTTACATTTGCCTTAAAGAATCCTTCATATTCAGGATTTAATGTGTATGCTACATTGCCCGCTTCATTTTTTGTTGCTGTAAAAATCTGATACAGATCCAGAGTCTTTCCTTCTACTGTATTGTTGACTGTCAGTTTACCAGTACCTGTTAACCTTGTTGCATCCTCTGCTGCAAATGCAGTCATGCTCATGGACAGTATCATGATCATTGCCATCAGAACTGCCATAAATCTTGATACTAATTTCTTCATATTCCTCTTCTCACTTTCTTTTGATTTTTTATTGGTTCGCTCGGGATTCTTTCAGCCTTTACGGTGGAAGTTCCCCACGCAGCCATATCTCTCTCATGCCCCTGCTCCCCCTTTCCTACATCGTCTGTTTCCGTTTCCTTCTGCGTCCGGTATAAAGCAGGAACGCTAACAACAGGCCACCTGCTATGATAAACATCATAATGCCCTCGCCGCCGGTATCCGGAAGCAGTGCAAAATGCCGGTTGATAATCGTGAAGGTAAATCCATCTTTAGAAGTTTCGATTGTAGTTGTATATCCTTTTATTTCAGTTTCCGTAACAGAATATTTGTAATAATGCGGAGTTCCTGCATCATCTTTTATGTAGGCTGGAAGAGTTTCAATCACTTTCTGCCATGTAGATTTTGAGATATCACCTTTTATTTCATAGTTTTCATAGTTTGGCACGACTTCTGTATGTTTTGTTCCTTCTGCATCCGTCCAGCTTCTGGAAATTGTAATCTTAATAGTGTCTGGTCTGATGTTGTCCATATTCCGGAAATCTTTCCATACCTTATTAATGGTCAGATTTATATATTCATCACATGGATCCTGTGCATCTGATGGTTCCGGTGATGTGCTATCACCTGTATTTACTGTCGTTTTGGTATCTGACATCAGAACGGCTTTTGCATCTGATACATAAGCATTCAGATCTGCTGTTTCAGAAGAATCTTTTGTTGCCATAACTGCATTCTGCAATGTGTTATACTCATCTACCTGCACGACATGTTTTACTGAGAAGATGCTCCATCCATTTTCCTGACTGAACGTATCTGTCAGAAGTTTCGAATTCTTTTTGATCTCATCAAAACTAATCGCCGGTTTTCGGTAAATACGATAATTGTTATTCTCACCTTCTACACCTGCTTTTGTATTAAAGTCATATCCAGAGTCCAAATCACTTTTTCCACTGAATGGTCCCACCAGCTTAGATGTTCCACGGACCACATCACAGTAGTACATATTGTTATTCTTCAGCAGTCCTTCATCGTTGTATCCAACAAAACCTCCGCTTCGTCCATCATTTGCAGAACCATCCGCATCATTTCCTGCTCCGCCGGCATAGACATCGTATCCCGTATTGATTCCATATACATTGCTGTCTGTAATTTTTGTCCTGTTTGCCTTAATCAGGTTGACACTGATGTTGGACTTTACATCATTATCTTTCGTTATGATTCCGTTTTTGTCACATGGAAGCTTAATAGAGGAATCTCCGATCTTAATGATTGCAAAATCTGTCTGCTGATTGTTATCATCAGACTTTTTAGATAGCCCAACAGAAATATCCAGTCCAAGCAGATTCACATGGATGAGATTTCCATCGTACAGTGCATCAACCTTCACAATTCCAAGATTAATATGCAACAAGTCGGAATCCTGAATCTTATCCAAATACAATGCCCTTACAAGCTGATCCAGAACTACGAATAATGCATCCACCACTGTGGAATCCAGTTTTACATCTGCAAGATAGGCAAAGCTTGTTCTTCCGGCAAAGCTCCGGCTGTTCCACCGGATTCTACCAGTTTCAGACTATTTTCCTGATTTTTGGCATCTCCGGCACTACAACCTGACATTCTGGCAAGATTTGCGTAACCAATAAAGCCTCCTGCAATCTGCTCCTGTCCGCCTTTACTCAAAACGGTATAACCACCAGGTACTCCTGTCACGCTACTGTCATCTATGTGGGAACCAAAAATATCCAAAACGCCGAGGGCACCGCCAAGAAGCTGTCCAAATTTATCTCCCAGCACATCCAGCTTCTCCATTTTTATAACTCCGCTTTTTCCGGAGTATCCTACAAAGCCACCTACGCTGTTCAGTCCAGTTACATAATTTAATCCTGTTACAGTGCTGTTTTTGACAGATCCATTTAACAGTGAACCACCAAATCCTCCAGCTGTTCCGCTGTATGTAACCTGATTATTCTGTCCTGCATCTGTTGCTGTGTTAGCACTGACGCCAAGCCCTGCATCTGGGCTTCCTGTGACATTTCCGTAATATACATAGCTTCGGAATGCATCCAGCACATCGGTTTTTCCAAGCTTTAAAAGATACTGTAAGACAGAGGTCTCACCATTGGCACTAATATTTGCAGCACCGGAAACATCCGCAATACCGAAGCATCCTCCGGCATATTCACCGGCTACTACAGAGCGAATCTTGTCTGCACGGATTCCGCTTTCCGGTTTATCCTTCTCGCCAAGAACTGCTCCACAAAGACTTCCTGTGAATCCTCCAGCTGCTTTTGCATACCCTGTATTGTTTCCATTTTGATAGGTTCCGTTTACGATCACGCCCCAGTCATCCCAGGCTGACACAGATGCACAGCGGATGGTGGAAACAGTAGCATTCAGAACCTTAATCAGCTCTGCCGGAGCATTTACCATAAGAACATCCAGAAGTTTATTCAAAAGTCCCTGTTTTGTAGCTGTATCAATAGCTGCCACACTACCCGGATCTACTTTTCCGGCAAAACCGCCTACATAGGAAGTTCCATCTACACGCCTTAAATTTGTGATACTGCAGGAGGAAGTTTCATCTCCCCAGATTTGGCCGCCGATCATTCTTCCCACATAGCCTCCGGCAAATCCTGCCGGATCTTTGTCTGCAATACCGGTTGCTTTGATCCTTGCACCGGAACGATATCCTTTCACATGGGACTGTTTCACGACTGGCACAAAGGTTTTTAATGCTGCCAGACTGTCTGCACCTATAATCTTAAGGCCTGCCAGTGAAACGTCACCTGTGTTTGCCACAGAACCTGTAAGCATCTCACCAGCAAATCCACCACTGCATCTATAAGCCTCTGCCAACTGAAGATCTACAGCAGTACCGTTTGTAACGGTTCCTCCTTCCA
>NZ_QUED01000055.1:0-5321 GCF_003477865.1 Blautia sp. AF34-10 | reverse complement strand
ATGTCTTGTGAAGACAATCGATGGAGCGCCGGATGCGGTGAAAGTCGCATGTCCGGTGTGAAGTGGGGGAAAAGGTGGAGATAATATCAAAACCTTACCTATCACTATAGGCGGAAACATTGCTGTATTGCGCGTTGATTGGATATATCCACTATGAAGCTCCGGTGGAGGAGCAGAACTTCTCCACCCTCATTGAGTTCATCAATGCGATGGAAGTCCGTGAGGATGACGAGGAGTTCAAAAACCCCGTAGACCTGATGTTTGATGCACTGGAATCGGAAAAGCCAAACCACTTCGCAGTGCGGCAGTATAAGAAATATAAGCTGGCAGCCGGTGTTGTATGCTCTAAAAGACTTCTTAATCAAGCGGTTGGGAAGTCTCTTAGAACACATAACCTAAAACCGAAGAAAGGAGCGCAAGTTATGAGAAAAAACGAGAAAATCACTGCTCTGTACGAACGATTGAGCCGTGATGACTTTGGCAAAGATGATGACCAACAGCGTGAGAGCAATTCCATTTCCAATCAAAAGGCTATGTTGGAGGAGTTTGCCGCACGGCAGGGCTTTACAAACATTGTCCATTTCACGGACGATGGCATTAGTGGCACCTGCTTTGACCGTCCCGGATTTTTAGCAATGATGAAAGAAGTGGAAGCCGGGAATGTGGAGTACCTGTGTATCAAGGACATGAGCCGCATGGGTCGTGACTATCTGAAAGTCGGTCAGATTATGGAAATCCTGCGTCAGCGTGGCGTTCGCCTTATCGCCATCAATGACGGCGTGGACAGCGCCAGAGGGGACGATGATTTTACCCCTTTCCGCAACATTATGAACGAGTATTACGCCAGAGACACCAGCCGTAAAATCCGTTCCACTTTCCAGTCCAAAGGCAAGTCCGGCAAGCACCTCACAGGCACGGTCATTTACGGCTATCTCTGGAACGAAACCAGAGACCAATGGTTGGTTGACCCCGAAGCCGCTGATGTGGTCAAGCGCATCTTTGCCATGACGATTGAGGCTACGGTCCGTATCAGATCGCCAGCAAACTGAAATCGGAAAAGGTGCTTATTCCGTCTGCTTACCTTGCCCAACACGGCGAGGGCGTGAACAAAAACAAGACTTTCAAAGATGTGTACGGCTGGGGTTCTTCCACCATCTGCAACATTCTTGAAAAGCGTGAATATCTGGGACACACCGTCAATTTCAAGACCCGAAAGCACTTCAAGGACAAGAAAAGTCATTATGTCCCGGAGGACGAATGGACGATTTTTGAGAATACGCACGAAGCCATTATTGACCAGCAGACCTTTGACCTTGTGCAGAAAATCCGTGGGAATGTCAGACGCTACCCGGACGGCTGGGGCGAAGCAGCTCCCCTCACAGGCTTGCTTTATTGTGCCGATTGCGGCGGCAAGATGTATGTCCACCGCACCAATAACGGCAAGCGCATTTCTCAATACACCTGCTCACAGTACACCAAAGTTCCTTGCGGAACGCTCTGCAAGACCCAGCACCGTATCAATGAAGATGTGGTACTGTCCCTTGTCTCTGAAATGCTGAAAGCCATTGCCGAGTATGCGAAGCATGACAGAGCCGAGTTTGTCCGTGTGGTGCAGGAAGCGCAGTCCAGCCAGCAGACCGCAGAGGTCAGGAAACAGCGGGCACGCCTTGCCACAGCAAAGCAGAGAGTTTCCGAGCTGGAAGTCCTGCTCTGCAAAATCTATGAGGACAACATTTTAGGAAAGCTGTCCGACAGCAGATACGCCACTCTGGACGCTCAATACGCAAAGGAGCAAGCCGAGCTTACCGCTGAAATCTCTGCTCTGGAAAAGGCTGTCAAGAGCTATGAGAAGCACGAAAAGGACGCTGATCGTTTTATCGCTCTGATTGACAAGTATGAGAACTTCGACAAGTTGACCATTGCCATGCTCAACGAGTTTATCGAGAAAATCCTTGTGCATGAGCGTGACCGTAAAGGCAGTATACAGACCACACAGGAGGTCGAGATTTACTTCAATTTTGTTGGGCGATTCGTTCCCCCGGCGTTTGGAGAAGTGGAGCTGACCCCGGAAGAATTAGAGGAAATCCGCAAGCGTGAGGAACGCAAGGACAGACTTCATCAGAACTACTTGAAGCGTAAAGCCAGCGGAGCGCAGAAGCGATACGAGGATAAAATCAAGGAGCGGAAAAAGGCAGAAATCGAAGCCAAGAAAGCCGCCATTCGTGCAGAGGACATTGCAAAGGGCGTGTTCGTCCCTGTCAGCAGCTTACCGCAGAGAGAGCCAATGAAAGGAGTACAATCAGCATGAATATCACTTACACACAGAACGGCGATTATCCTATCCCGAACATCGTTATCCGCAAGACCAAGCCCATCGGACACTACGGCAGACTTCGCAAGGCGTATCTGGAAATGCACCGCCCGATACTGTTCAATGAACTGGTGCTATCCGACAAGCTCTTTGAACATTGTGCCGAGATTGACGAAGCGGCACGAAACCGCATGGAGCTGATCGTGCGGTCACTGGCAGAGCAAAACGGTGTGACTGAGCAACTGAAAGCCGATAATCAAATGGAATGGGTGCGGCAGATGAACGCTTGCAAGGCACAGGCAGAGGAGATTGTGAAAGCGGAATTGATTTATGATTGAGCGAGGAAGTCCGGGCAGAAAACTGTTCGGACTTTTCTCATATAGTCCAAAGTTGCGGTAGAACTGTTCACAAGTTTTATGGTACAATTTGAATACGAAAAGTGAGCAACAAATGGAGGCTGGCTGACACATTTGTCTGCGGGCGTGATGTCCCAATCGGAAATTTCGTCAGACCATATCTCCATTTTAAAAGAAAAGAGCAAGGCCGGATAGACCTTACTCTTACATTATGAATCGGAATTTACGAAAGAGGTACAGAACATGAAGAAAATCAGAGGATTGCGTAGCTCCGGCAGAGCCGGAACGGCAGCAGCCAGAGCCGCCCCGGAGCTGGTGGAGCCGATTTTGGAGTAAATAAAAGGGGTGATGAAATTTTGCTGGAAACAACGCAAATAAAGCAGCGTTTACCGTTTATTGATTTGATAAGAGGTATAACCATTATTGAAATGATTTCGTATCATTTCTTATGGGATTTAGTTTATCTGTATAATGCAGATATTCCATGGTATAAGTCCCACGGTGCCTATATTTGGCAGCAATCCATTTGCTGGACTTTTATTTTGCTGGCTGGGTTCAGCTGGCATTTAGGAAAAAAACACATGAAAAGGGGATTGTGGGCGTTTGGTGGTGGTGTGGTCGTTTCGCTCGTTACCGCCATAGTTCTTCCCAATGATCGGGTGCGCTACGGTGTTCTAACGCTTATTGGCAGCTGTATTTTGATATGGATTTTACTGGATAAGGTTCTGAAAAAAATCCCGGCTGGGGTTGGGGTAAGTGTTAGTTTTGTGCTATTCCTCATTCTCAGAAGTTGGACGAAGCAAGACCCCATCCAACTATCTGATAATTTGCTGAATGTTACATGGTTGAAATCGGTATTAGCTTATATTGGATTTCCGCAAGCTGGCTTTTCATCTACCGACTATTTTCCGTTGCTCCCATGGATTTTCTTATTTGCAACAGGATATTTCCTGTACAGTTTCTTACAGGAAAAGGGGCTGATTAACCGGCTATTTGGAAAATGGAAAGTTCCAGGTATTAACTTTTTAGGGAAACATTCGCTTATTATTTACATGATACACCAACCGATCTGCTATGTTGTAGCGTTCTTGGTTTCGGAGATTTTTTAATATTGAGCCGTTGATCGGTGGAGTAAACAAGAAAGGAAGCCACCAAAAAGGGGGCTTCCTTTCTTTAATATCGGCAAATGTGTTTATTTTTGATTATCACAGTTTGTAGCCGGTGATGTATCGGTCGCTACCAACTTCGCCAGTGAAGAAATCGTTAAGGGAGCTGCAAGCGAAGAATCTCTAATACGACAGATTCAAGTTTGGCGAACTGATAAAATCCCTTTAGGAACTAAAGGGCGCACTTCTATACTCTCCTATCGGGAGTATGTGCGTCCTGCGGAGCTCATTCCCAGTCAGCAGAAGAAAACTGCCCGACCGAGAATGTTTCGTCACTTCGTTCCGTCAAGGGAGCTACACTCCCTTGCGCCGCTTATGCGGCTATCCCTTGTGGACTTGCCGTCTGCAAACAGCATAAAATGCTGTTCGCCGCCAGCAAGTTTGAAGGCGAATAAAATGAATTTTATGGAACAAGCAAATCGGAAGTTCAATGTGAGGAAAATTAGATGAAGAAAAAGTCTTATTGGTTAAGTATTAGTGTGTTCGTATTGATACTGATATGGACGGTTTATTATTATGCAATGCAGTACACAGGAGGATTTGCAGACTTAAAGGACTCTATTGTTTGTGGGATTGTAGGTTTGATATGTATCGTATTTATCGTGAAAAGAACTATTGACTTTTTGAAAAACAAAAAATCGTAAAATTTCAGTTGATATTTCACATATTTTAGGAAATTTAATAACTGTTATATTTAATTATCAAATTCTTCGCAAACCCTTGAAAATACTAAGTTTGTAGCAAGTGAGCTTTCCCTTACTCTTTCCTTTGTGTTATATTCTCCCATTAGCTTTCATGAATCTTAATATGGGAAAAAATAAGGGAAAGAAAATTTCATAACACAGTATAACAATAACGACATGGTGAACTGATTGAAATGTTTTCGATATTTAACTCTATAACTGATTATTAAAAGAAAATAGAGATAAGATACGATGAGAACAATTTATGCATAATACAACATAAAACACGATAGTATTGATGTTTACACAAGTGTTGGATATATGCTTCGCATTGATTGCTGGGGAGCTGAAAAAGATTTAAAAACCACATATGGATCAGAATGTGCGCTTACTTCATTGGCTGTGGATGAGCCTTTAGAATATGCAAGATTATATCTCGATGGCAATTTACAGATGTGGATAGATTCAGAAGATTCACTTGAATTATAGAACAAGAATAACGGGTAGAAAACTTCTGATGCCCATTTTACAAGGGGTTCGAGTTTTTTATGTCTGCTGGCGCTATTTCTCTGCTGGAGTACTATTTTCGGGATAATGGCGAAAGGCTTTAGCGGTATAGTTAGAAGCACCGTTTCCATATTTTGTATTGGTTATGGTTTTTATATAATCGCTGGAATAATAGTCAATTGTAGAGCAAATGAAATAGACACAGGGGATTAAGGAAGAGTTGAAGGCAGATAAACAGATGGAATGGGTAGCAAATAAATACTATACAAGAGTGTGAAAAGGGAATTTTGAATAAGGA
>NZ_QUED01000054.1:0-5649 GCF_003477865.1 Blautia sp. AF34-10 | reverse complement strand
ACTTATCTTTTTCTTTTTCGATTTATGCTTATATTTATCAATTAATACTTCAAATGATAGTTTTAAATCGTTTAAACCATTTTCATAATTTCCTTGATTTTTAAGCATAGTATTATAAATATCAACATATTTTTTTGAACAGAAATATTAGGCAAATCAACTGTCATATCGCATAATGATTCCCATGAAAAAACTTCTGTTGAACTTCCCCAAGACTGAAAGCAAGCTTCTCTATCCCATTCATCACGTTTAAAATGCAAGAAAAGATAATCTGCCAAAACAATATTTTCCATAGATTTTTTCACTCTAAAAGCAATATTATTCCAGCTAATAATAAAGTTTTCTTTACTATTATTGTAGCCAAATCCAATTCTTTTTCCGTGAGTTCTAGGATTATAAATAAATTCTCTCGGATGGACTACAAGGAATTTAGATAAGTCTGTTCCTGATACATCAGCTTTTGTAGGAATGATTTCTTTTGTAATCGTCATTCCTCTTACATCATCAGGACCATATTTCAATTCTGAATTAATTTCTTGTACTAATTCTATCAATTCTCCAATTTTATATTTAATCAATCCCATAACCAATCCCCCTAAATGCCTCTTCCAGCATTTGCTGGGATTTCTTTTCCTGCTTTAATATATCTTTCATCTCAGATTGAATGCGAGTCATTTCCTTTTCATAATCAATATCTAAATCATGGTCAATAAACTCAATATATTTGCTTGGTGTAAGTGCCCAGCCTTTACTTTCTATTTCGTCAATACCTACACTACGATAAAGTTCCGGTATTTCATAATTTACACCATCGGTACCTTCAGATTGCCATGTATGGTATATAGCAGCAGCCTTCTCAATCTGCTCTGTAACCAAACGAACTTTCTTTTTACTCTCGCCTTTTACTGGATTTTCTGTCCATTGGCGCAAATCCATAAACAAGATTTCGTGCTCACGACTACGAAGTTTTCTACCGTGATAGTTTCCACCCTTTTTATTCTGATTTAATATCCAAAGCGTTACACTGATATCTGTAGTGATAAACAATTCTCTTGGAAGAACTATAATTGCCTCCACTTTGTCATTCTGAATCAGTTTCTTACGGATTTCCAATATATCACTATCATTTAATGCTCCATTTGCAAGAAGAAATCCTGCCACTCCATCTGTCGGTTTTAAATGCGAAAGCATATGAAGAATCCAAGCATAATTTGCATTACTTTCTGGTGGTGTCTGATAATTATTCCAGCGAGGGTCATTTTTTAAATTATCGTTATACCAACCTTTAAGATTGAACGGTGGATTTGCCATAATATAGTTAAAGTACAATCCCTTGTGCAAGTCATGGGTAAATGATGAATCTGCTTCATTTCCAAGATTATGGCTAATCCCACGCAACGCTAAATTCATTTTAGCAAGGCGATATGTAGCCGGTTCTTTTTCCTGTCCATATACATTGATACCATTTAAATTTCCCTGCTTTGACTTAACAAGTTCAGCACTCTGGATAAACATTCCTCCTGAACCACAGCAAGGATCATATAAAGTTCCATCATATGGCTCAATCATTGCTGCAATAAGCTGTACTACATCATGAGGTGTATAGAATTCTCCCTCCTCTTTTGTAGCATTTACCGCAAACTCTTTAAGAAAATATTCATACACACGTCCGATAAGATCCTTTTCCTCCCCAAACGCTTTATGACTAATTTTATTTACTTCATCAACAATCTTCTTTATATCATTCGCAGCCAGATTACGTGCTGTAAATGTACCTTTTACAAAACATCCTTTTAATTGTGGATCCTCTTCCTCAAGTCTTTGTAATGCTGTATCTAATGCAACATTTAACTTAGGAGCAGATGTATTGATAATTGTTGACCATCTGGCTTCTGGCGGTAAATTATATGTACCATCTGCAAAAGTAGCATCATCAAAGAATGCTGCTCTGATATTTTCATCCTCTGGATCCAATCCCTGTTCTTTAAGCGTCTGCTTTAGTTTTTCAACACCATCCTCATACTTTTCCCCAATAAATCTTAAGAATACAAGTGTAAGCATCATATCCCTTTTCTCAAAAAATGAGCCAGAGTTACGCGCTGCACGTAAATAATCTCTACAATTAAATAAAATACTATCTATGTTTAATGCCTTTTCAACAGTTTTCTTCTTCGCCATATTATTTTTCTTCCCTTTCCTCGTCTGGAACAAATTCCATAATATCCTGTATATTGCAATGCAATACATTACATATTTTTTCCAGAACCTGTGTATTTACATGCTCATTCTTTCCTAATTTAGCCAAAGCATTTGTGGTAATTCCTGCCTTTTCTCTAAGGTCTATCTTCATCATATTTTCATCTATTAATTTTTTCCATAATCTGTTGTATCTGATTGCCATTGCTAATCCCTTTCGTATCATCACAACTATTTATTACTTCTTTAGTATATCATTTAAGTTGTTCTAATTCAATCTTAAATTGATTTTTTCAATCTATAATACATCTGATCCTATCCAACCTATATTTATAGAATAAGCAGAGGAATTACCTTCCTCTGCCCCTATTCCGCATTTTATCTTCTGCCTTACCTTTATCAACATCTCTGCTAGCTGCTTCATCATAAATTCTCTGAAACTCTTCATAAAGCTCGTCTCCATCTAGCTTTATCTCCAGCCTTTTCATTACTTCCGAGAACAACCTTATGCTGCCGCCTACATCAGCAATATCAAATCCAAATACATCTGCCTTAACCGGATCACTGATATTCTCATAACCGCCAAGCTCTGATATCCTCCTGACAATCCAGCCAACTTTGTCAACAGGCTCTTTTTCTTCAGGTTTCACAAATCCACTTCTACTTGTTACATCAGTTATACTTTCATCCATTCTTGTCACATTCACATCAAACGAATTATAAATCTCTAATATTCCTATGCCATCTAAATCAGTCTGTTGTTTTTTCGCACTATCTGTTTGCTCTTTCTGTCTTCCTATTTCATTCTGAATATTGTAAGGATTCATCACCTCAACATTTGTATCAAGCTCAACAACTGCTTCCGTTGTTCTCTCAACCAGTATATCCTCTTCCATCCCCGGTATCTCAATCTCCTTATCACCAACAATCTCTTCATCCTCCGATACCGCATAATATGCCGTATACAAATCCTCTTTCATAATACCTTCCATAAGCTGTAGCTGTTTCTTAACTTTCCTTTTCTCCATTTTCAGCTCATCCAGTTCTTCCTGCACTCCCACATGCCACACCTGATATTCCCGATACTGCTCATCTGTCTTAATCCTACGTTTCCTGCTGGAGTTTTCCTTATATATCTCCTGCTGTCTGTCTTCAATCCGCCGCATCTTTTCCTGCTGTTCACTCCTGTACTTCACAAGTCCCGCAACATCCTTGATATCATTATTCACAAGCAACAGATACTCGTCCTGTAGCTGATGAAACCTCTTCAATTCTTCCGTATACTTTGCCCCTCCAACCACAAATCGTTTCTGCTCCACAATTCTCAACCTATATAGCTTTGCATAAAATCGTTTCTGGTATGGTGATAGCTTCGTCCTGTGCAATCCTCTACTATCCGACGAATAAAAATAAGGCTTTGTCATCCAAGGCATATCCACATGATGTATCATACTATCCTCTGTAAACATTTCATCCATCTTTGCCAGACTATGATAATATTTAAATCCTGGTGCCTGCACTTCCATCCACGCACCTTTCTTGAACACATACCCCAGACTTCTCATCTGATACCTGAAATGTTCTATATTTCCTGCCACATACGCACACATATTAGCATCACGAAGTATAATATCCTTCATCGACATTTCCTTTTCCCACTGGTCTCTGCTGATGTTCTTAGGATTTTTGCTATACTCTGCAGGCATTATTGAAAGTCCCAGCTCATCACAATATTTATTTGTAATCGGCTGCAGATGATTCTTCCAGTTGCCCTTAGGCGAATTATATTTCCTGCCTGTTGTTATACTTACGCTGTTCCATATCAGATGCCCATGCATATGTTCCCTGTCGGTATGAACCGCATACACAGCCTCATAATCATCACCAAGTACGTCCTTTGCAAAATGCTCCAACACATACATTGCCTGCTCTGCCGTTACTTTTTCTTCCGGCGAAAATGATATGATCACATGATCCCCCTGTCTCTTACCAGTTTTATGAAATATATTCTTTGTCTCTTCCATCTGCTCAAATGCCGTATCCGGCAGGCAGTTAATACCGCCCACCAGTACACATTCTTCTGTCTTATCCGGATTCTGGATATATTCCAAAGCATTCTTTAAATGCGATGCCGGATTTCTGCCCTCTGATTCCATGATATTCAGGATCTTTGTAATCGCCATACTTCCAACACCTCCCGAATGTTTTCTTTACATCATCCAGACTATCCTGTAACTTGTCAATATCGCTGTAATACAACCTTCCCTGTGAATTGCCAAGCTTTACTGCCTGATTAATATTATTTGCAATACCTGCTATGATACGAATTGCTCTTGCCCTGTCCTCAGGATAACTTGTATCTATGTTGCCGCCTGTCCGGATCAATTCTCTTATATAGGCACTTGCTGTTATTCCAGTTCGTTTAAGTGCTGCTTTCAGAATATCCATATCTTTCTCCGACAGTTTTACAGAAATCTTATAATCTTTCCTGTCAGACTTGTATCTTCTCTTTCCATCTGCCATGCGTTTCTCCCCTTTCGTAGTTTTCTAATGCTGCATCAAACCAATCTCTTTTTATCTGTACCATTGCTTTTTCATCCTTTCTAAACTTCATCCTGTTTGCTTATCACAGAATCCTCAACTGCCGCTTCATAATCCTTTTCTTCTGCAACCTTACTCCGGTTACGCTGCGGCTCATAATCCGAATTGTAATAATCTTTGTAACCATAGATTTTCTGTTCAAAGTACTTCCGTGGGCATTTGCCCCGCATGGTGAAATAACCTTTTGCCTCAAGCTCTACATTATATTCCTTTATAATTGCATATGCCTTTGTCATCCCGATACCAAGCATCTGGCTTATCTCACCTGCATCTATGAATGCTTCCTTTATACCCTTCATGCAACTCCTCCTCGTTAATCTTAGTACACTTTTGTGTTCCTTGTAATTCGTATTATATAGTACACATTTGTGTTCGTCAAGTATTTTTCATAAATTTTTATACACAAATGTGTCCCAATGTGCTAAACTATCTCTATACCCACAAAGCACAAAAAGGAGAAACATTATGACTATCGGAGAAAAAATCAAATATTATCGGAATATACGTGGAATATCACAAGAAATGTTGGGAAATCTTTCCGGCATAAATCCGGCTACTATCAAAAAGTATGAGTATGGTATTCGCAATCCAAAGCCGGATCAATTACTGAAAATCACAAACGCTCTTGGCATCAGCATTAATCTATTCATGGATTTTGATATAGAAACTGTATCTGATGTACTTTCTTTACTGTTTAAATTAGATGAGCAAGTAGATATGAAATTTGAAGCAGAAAGAGATGAAAATGGAGAGTTTATCCCTTCTACTGTGAAATTTTCTTTTCAGAACGCTGCTATCAACAATAAACTTTGCACCTATCTTAAAGTAAAGCAAATAAAAGAAATCTGGAAA
>NZ_QUED01000053.1:0-5727 GCF_003477865.1 Blautia sp. AF34-10 | reverse complement strand
AGAGGAAAGATAAGAGGTCTATCGGGGCTTCAAAGACAAACAATCTTTCGCCCTCGCCCCGGTAGCAGAAGTTAAAGGCTTTGTCGCTGCCTTTCACATCAAGCCGGAAGCTCCCGGCTGTGCCGCGCTGGTGGGCGTAGCGTGGTACTCCGTCCTCGTCCCGCCCTACGAATACGGCGTTGTGGTGGGCGGCTTCCTCGTAAATATCCCCGGTGGCAAAGAAAAAGCCCGTCACATCTTCATCAATGCGGCGGGCGGCTGTGAGGTAGTTCCTCGCTATGCGGTTGTCGGTGCTGCGGGGTGGCAGTCGGAAGTCAGAGAGGGGCGCGGGGCTTGGTCTGTCCGACGGCGGGGCTGCGCCTTTTTCTCCTGTCAGCATTTCAACGGCTTCGGTGAAGCTCTTACCGAAAAACTCCATGACAAAATCAACGGGTGCGCCGCCCTTGCTCTGGCTGTGCCTATACCATTTGTTTCCCCGGACGGTCAAGCTGTCGTGCCGTTTCCAGCGGTACTCGTTCCCGGCGCGGGTAAGCTGCTCGCCCTGTCCGTGCAGAAAAGAAACAAGGTCGGCTTGGTTGGCGCGGTCTATTTGTTCTTGGGTGTAATACATAGTTGATACCTCTCTTTCTGTGGTTGAATTGTTCATAGTTTTGATGTAGAATGAAACCGAAAAATCGGAAGTTAGTGAGGTGCTGGATTGTGAATGAAAGAGAAAAAATTATTCACTTATGGTTTGAAATGTGGCTTACAAAACAGGATTTAGGTATTGATGATATTTTTGCAGAAGATGTAATTTATACTGAAAGTTGGTGTCCAAAATATAATAACCGTCAAATCGTAAAACACTGGTTTCAGGAATGGAATACTCGTGGCAAAGTCGTTGCTTGGGAAATCAAACAATTTTTCCACAAAGGAAATCAGACGATTGTGGAGTGGTATTTCAAAAATGAAATGAACAATGGGAGCATAGAGGAATTTGATGGAATTTCGCTGGTTGAATGGACAAAGGATAATAAAATAAAATCATTGAAAGAGTTTGGTTGTAATTTGAATAATTATAATCCTTATGAGCATAGTGACCAGCCCGAATTTAGGGACGAAAGAGCAAGTTGGTTTTAATATTAGGGATCAATAGCGTCCATTTTATCAGAAAACATTTAGGACGGACAGGCAAAATAGCTTGCCCGTCCTTTTCTTTATCTCTCCTGTTCCTGCCGCTTGGTGCGGTTCTGTGTCTGCTCCGGCTGCTCGGCTTTCAGCGCAATATCCACGCATTTGCGTATCTTCTGAAGCTCGGCAACTTCGGCGCGGGCAGCTTTCAGTTTGGTGTAGTCGGTATCTCTCTGCGCTTTGAGGTCAGCGTATTCCTGTTTCCATTCGGAGATAGGCAGCGTCTTTGTATCCGTCAGATTTGCATGGAGATAGCGGCTTGCTGCGTTCCATAGAGTCAGCTCGGCGCGGTGGGCTTCCTCATACTTATCCCGTTTGTTCGTCCAGCCATTTTTCAGCTTTTTCAGTTCGGCATGAATGGGCTTGTACTGCAAATAATTCTCGCCGTTCTCTATCAGCTTTTGCAGCTCTTTCATGCGCTGCTCGGCGGTTTTCATTCCCTCCCGGATAGAAAAGGCTTCATCACTGACAGAGGAAAGAGAAGCGTCCAACTCGTCAAGAGTGGAGATACCATGCTCCGCAAGATAATTCGCTGCCTGTGATATGGTTTTCAGTTCGTCGGCTGCGTGTTGGTGCTGCCAGCTCTGCGAATACTTCCGGCTCTTTTCCCTCTGAACGCTCAAATACTTCATCAACAGATTTGCGAGGTTGGGAGATTGCGGCGGCTGCTCCGGGGCGGTTTCCCGCGCTTTGAACAGGTCGGCAATCCATTCCTTGAGCTTCCCAATCTGCGCCCGGATTTCCCGGATAAGGCGGTTTGTCTTTTGAATACTGCGGTTCAGTTCGCCTTTCTCGGTGGCGATACCTTTCTTCTCCATCTGGCAAGCCGCCACGCCCATGTGGACGGTGGGTATCTCGTCTATGCCGCGCTCGGCGTTGCTGCGGTGGTCGATACGCTCCGGGCTTCCGTTCCTCTCCAAAAAGTCGTTGGTAAAGTCAGCCCATGCCTTGCGCCACAAGAGGGTGTTGTCCTTGTCGTTCCAGCCTGTAAGGTCCACTTTGTGGGTTTTGTATCTGCCGCTTGGCAAGCGGATACGCTCGCCGTTTTCATCAAGGTCATATTCCTTTTTGGACTTTGCCGCCCACGCGCCGCGCCCGTCAAGGGGGCGCATAGTCAGCATGATATGACAATGGGGATTGCCGCTGTCGGTGTCGTGAATGGCAAAATCCACACACATTCCTCTGGAAACAAATTGAGAGGAACAGTATTCCCGGACAAGCCGGGTCTGTTCCTCTCTGGATAATTCTATGGGGAGTGCCGCGTCAATCTCTCTGGCAAGCTGGGCGTTCCCGGCTTTCTCGTAAAGTTCCACGCTGTTCCACAAGGTTGAACGGTCAGAGAAAGAGGGCGGGGCATGGAGCGGCAGCATGATTTCGGTATGGACAACGCCGCCTTTGCGGGTGTAGTCGTGGGTCATTCCGTCCCACTCGTTTGTCAGCTTTTCGCCGCTTCGGTAGGCGGCTGCGGCAATGGCTGATTTGCCTTTTCCTCGGCTCACAATGCCGATGTTCCAATGGTAAATGGCTATGGGTATCACCTCCCGGATAGGATAATAAAACCCGCAAAAATGGTACAGACGCCAACGGCGGGTGTACTGTTTTTGTGGGTGTGCAGGGATAGCCGCAAAGCGGCGCAAGGGGTGCAGCCCCTTGTTGCGGCAAAGCCGCCATATCGTAGCGCGGGGAAAGCTCCCTGTGCGGAGATAAGCCCTCGGCAGAGCGCACACGCCCGCAAGGGTGTATAAGTGCGCCCTTGTTGCCAAGGGATTATTTAGCTTGTCGTTTCCTCGGCTCGTTTTCTCAAAAACTCCCGCGCTGGCTCACTCGTCAAGGCAAGCCGGAGAAGTGCGGCGGCTTCCTCGTCGGTCATGTTCTTTGCTTCCGGCACAATGCTCTCAAAGACCGCGCCCCGGACGATAAGGCGGTGGCTGCGCGTTCTGCGTTCCTCTTTGGATAGCTTCTGACGCAACATCTTTTCTCGGTTCTCAAACTGCCGGATTTTCTTCTTTCCGTCCTCAATCTCGGCTTGCAACTCCTCGCGGGTTTTCTCTCTCGGTTTCGTCATGGTTGGTCGCTCCTTTCTGCCTGTCGGCATAGAAAAAGGACAGTCGATTTTCTCGGCTGTCCCTTGTAGGTGGTTTATTTAGTTTTACTCTATCATTTTCAAGTAAATAAAATAGCTTGCAGTTCCTCCATAACCGTTTTGGGTATTCCAGTCGGCTATTATTTCATAGATATACCCGCCCGGTTTAAGAGTGAGGACATTTCCAGTCATAGTTACATCTTCGCTGTTTGTAGTAGGTTTCCCCCAATATTCATCACTCCAACATTTTACACTTAAAATAGTATCGGGTTCTTCTGTAAAACTTAGTGTAGCTGTTGCTTCTGGTGTTTCATACGGCGGGGATAATAATTCTTCACAATCTAAAGGGTGTGCGCTATCGGTAGTTGTACTTATAGAATTTCCATCAACATCTTTTTTCTGCCACGAATAAGCACCTAATAATGCACTGACATAGGTGTTATCACTTACTAAACCTAAAGCAGGCGGCTCTTCCAAAATCACATTGGCAGTTCCAGAATTTAATAATTCATTGGCATAGCTATTAAGTGCTTGGCATGGCTCATACTTTGTTTTATAGCCTACACCATCAATTATAAGAAATGGGTTATATGCCGTAATCTCTGTCTGTGTGCCGTCGGTCATAATCAGGGTAAAAGTAACGCCTTGCCCTACATATTCTGTGTAAGAATTATCTTGATTATAGATAACTACATCATTCAAATAGCCTACTAACTCTGAAATATCCTCAATTTCAACTGTTTTGTCTGGCGGCGTTAATTGCACTTTGGCTGACGCTATTTGTGCTGCGTCCAGATTTTTATATGGTTTTTTCCCCATTGTAAACAGAAAGACCATTACCACAATGCACAATAAGACCATGCACACCATTGTGATTATTAACCATTTCTTTTTCATAACAGAAGCCTCCTTTATCTTTCATTTTTCTGTTATTTATATAGACGCAAAAAGAGGAAAAGGTTTCATTATTCATAAATATCATAGCACAAGAGTATGAACAAATCCATATCAATTCAGCCTGTCGGCGGCATTGTTCTCTCTGGCATACTGACTCGCCTTTTCCCGGCGTTCTGCGCTGTATGGGGCGGTCAGACGGAAAGAGAAGCGTCCTTTCTCAATGTCAAACTCCATGCAGCCCGTTTCCGGGTCTGCGTCCGTCTGCTGGCAGATTGCCGGATAGCGGCGGCTGTATGCAAGCAGACGCTTCTTTAAGGCGGTGTTGTGGGTGCGGATATGGATAAGGGGGTCTTTCTCATCAAACCAAATATCGGTGGTCTTTTCCTGCTTGGTAAGCCCTGTTTTCATAAACTCTCCTTTCTGCGCCCCTGTTACGCAATAGGGGCATTTTTCGGGTGTTTTCTCCGGCTCTTGACTTGGGGAAAACGACGTTTTTGACGATAAAAACCGCCCGGACGGGGAATGTATCGCCGGGGCGGCTGTTATCGCAAGATTTCCGTTTTTTCCGGCTCTTGACCGTCAGACGCGGATAAACGCGAATTGTCGGCAAGCACCAGTTTGAGCAGCTTGTCGCGGAATGTTTCTGTGCTGCTGTGATTGAAAAATAACTCCGCAACAATGGTCTGCCCGTTCCTTTGGGTCGTGATGATACTGTCGGGGGTTTGTTCTGCCATAGGCGGCTCCTTTCTCCGGGCGCAAAAGAGGGATTTCCCGTAGTTCGGAAAATCCCTCTTGGTTGACGGTTATTCTGTTTTACTGTGTGGGCTGTGCGGCGGCAGCCTGCGCCTTTCTTCTTGCCCGGTATTCCCGCGCTTTCATGCGGTCATACTCCCGCTGCTGTTCAAGGTTTCTCGCCCGGTATTCCCTTGAATACTGCCGGTGGTAGGCGCGGCTCTTTTCCTTTTTGGCTTCTTCGATTTCCTCCCGCATTTGCCGGATTTCCTGCTCGGTCGGTTCTGCAAGCTGTGTCACTTCGTTCTCAAACTTGCCGATATAATTGAAATATATGCTGATGTGCTGGATTGCGTATCTCGCCCTTTTCTGGTCGCGCTCATGCACTTCAATCCGGCTGATAAACTCGTTGAGAATGGCGGGGGTAAGCTCGGTAAAGGCGGCATGGCGTTCCGTCAGCTTCAAAAACTTCTGCGCCCGTCCTCCCGCGTTCTCATAAGCGGATAGCTGCTCTTGGAGCGTGGCAAGCTCCGCTTTCAGCGCATAGTATTCTTCTGAATACTTCTGCGACATCTGCTCATAACGGTCTTGCGGGATCGTGCCGAGGGCGTTGTCCTCATAGAGCTTATTCAGCACCTTGTCAATCTGTTCAAGGCGCGTCGTGATTTGCGGAATACGCTTCTGCTGCTTTTTGGTCTGGTCGGTCTGCTGCATGGCAAGGTTCTTTTTCACTAATGCTTCAAACTCCGCCCGATTGCTGATAGAATAGTCCTCGATTTTCTTCAGCACTTCCGCGATGGTCTGCATGAGCAAGTCCGCGTCCATGATGTGCGGGGAATGGCATT
>NZ_QUED01000052.1:0-5970 GCF_003477865.1 Blautia sp. AF34-10 | reverse complement strand
CTTGTAATTATTATATAAATATATGAAAAATAAATCAATAGTCAAAAAACATATAAATAAATATATGAATTTGTAAAAAACAACGATTTTGTAAAAAGAATGTAATTTTAGAGAGATATATACGTATAAAAAAATAAAACGTGATTTTAATTTGCAGTGATATGGATTCTATGATATAGTGTGGTAAAGTGATGCTGTGAAAAAAAACAAAACCCCGTCGGCAAACAAGGCGGGCAGCGCAGGAAAGGGGATCATAACAATGTATATTACATGTCTGGATGTAGAAGGAGTACTGGTACCGGAAATCTGGATCGCGTTTGCGGAGGCAAGCGGAATCCCGGAACTTAAAAAAACGACACGCGACGAGCCGGATTACGATAAACTGATGAGATGGAGACTTGGAATCTTAAAAGAGCATGGCCTTGGACTGAAAGAAATTCAGGCTACGATTGAAAAAATTGATCCGCTGCCGGGCGCAAGAGAGTTCCTCGACGAGCTGCGCACCTTCTCCCAGGTGATTCTGATCAGCGACACCTTCACGGAGTTTGCCGCACCGCTGATGAAAAAACTTGGCTATCCGACCCTGTTCTGCAACTCCCTGGAAGTCGCAGACGACGGAGAGATCACAGGTTTTAAGATGAGAGTCGAGCAGTCGAAGCTCACCACCGTAAAAGCACTGCAGTCCATCGGATTTGAGACGATCGCAAGCGGCGATTCCTACAATGACCTTGGCATGATTCAGGCAAGTAAGGCAGGTTTTCTGTTCCGCTCGACCGATAAAATCAAAGCCGACTATCCGCAGATCCCGGCGTATGAGACGTATGAGGAGCTGCTTGGCGCGATCAAAAAAGCAATGGATGAGAAGTAAACAAAAAAGGTGATTTCCGGCCAGAGGCTGCGACAAACGGTCAGGAAAACAGAAATATGGGGGTTTTATTACATGAGAAGAAGAATTCAGGTAGAAGCAGAAAAACCACAATTCTGCGTCACAACAGGAATTACATTTGCACAGGCGGATGCCTGGTTTGGAAACACGGTGCAGGATTTGAAGCTGGATTTGATTTACCCGCGGGATAACACCAGAAAATACCCGTGTGTGGTATGGATTTGCGGAGGGGCCTGGATCCAGATGGACCGCTCGGCACATCTTGCCTATCTGTCCGTACTGGCACAGCAGGGATTCGTTGTTGCATCGGTAGAATACCGCACGAGTAATGAGGCAAAATTTCCGGCACCGCTGCAGGATGTGAAAGCAGGAATCCGTTATCTGCGTGCACATGCCGATCGCTTCAACATTGATCCGGACCGCATCGGTGTGATGGGAGAGTCTGCGGGCGGTTATCTGACCTGCATGGCAGCGCTTGCGACAGATCCCGTTTATGATGTGGGAGAAATCTGGAATATTCCAGTGCCGTACAGGCGCCTGCCCGTGGTACCCGCCGACCGATTTCCGCGGATTCCCGTACAGTGATCCGGAGCAGTGTGCGGCATCTCCGGAATCCCTTCTGATGGGCAAAAACGTGATGCGCCATCCGGAAGAAGCACTCGCATGCTGTCCGGTCAGCTTCGTGACAAAAGCCGCACCGCCGTTTCTGATCATCCACGGAGAGAATGACCATACTGTTCCGTTCGGACAGGGAGAGGAACTGCACGACGAACTGGAAAAAGCGGGATGTGACGTCACACTGCTTTCGATCGAGGATGCCGACCACGCAGATCTTCGTTTCTTCCAGAAGGAAGTGTGGGACGAAATCTGTGCGTTCTTCCGCGCAAAACTGTAAAAGAAGCAAAAGCAGAGTGAAAGTCCAGGAGATTTTCGCTCTGTTTTTTGATTGTTTGGGAGAATCTGTGGTGCAGCATTTTTTGCAGGATAAAGTCTACCCATCGGAGTTCTTTCCGTGTATAATGAATACAGGAAAGATCACAATGTGAACAGGAAGGAGGCCGCCATGGGAAGATTTTTAAATCCGGGAAATGAAGCATTTTCGGAAGTCATTCATTCAGAAATCTATGTAGATAAAACACCGCTTCTGGAATATACCAACAGAGTGATCAGTACTACATCAAAATTTATCTGCAGCAGCCGTCCGAGGCGTTTCGGAAAGTCAATCACAGCGGAGATGCTGTCGGCATATTACAGCAAAGGCAGTGATTCCAGAGAACTGTTTGCGGACTATGCGATTCATAAGGCGGAGTCCTTTGAAAAACATCTGAACCAGTATGATGTGATTCATTTTGATGTCCAGTGGTGCATGATGGATGCCGGAAATGCGGATTGCGTTGTGGAATATATCAATAACGGAATTCTGCAGGAACTGAAGGAAAAATACGGAGAACTGATTCCGGATACTGTGAAGACGGTTTATGGGGCGATGTCCTATATTAAGGCTGCTGCGGGAAACAAATTTGTTGTCATCATCGATGAATGGGATGTACTGATCCGAGATGAAGCGCAGAACCATAAAGTGCAGGAAGAATATATTGATTTTTTAAGAGGCATGTTCAAAGGATCGGAACCGTCAAAATATATTGCACTGGCGTATCTGACAGGAATTCTGCCGATCAAGAAATTAAAGACACAGTCCGCCCTCAACAATTTCGAAGAATTCACCATGCTGGATGCAGGAAGAATGGCACCGTATGTTGGCTTTACAGAAGCGGAAGTGCATGATTTATGCGACCGGTACGGACAGAACTATGAACAGGTGAAATCATGGTATGATGGATATTCTCTGGAAGGGTATCAGGTATATAATCCCAAAGCCGTTGTCAGCCTGATGCTGAACGGAAAATATAAAAGCTACTGGTCCAATACCGGCAGCTATGAAGCAATCGTGCCACTGATTAACATGAATTTCGACGGACTGAGGGCAGCTATCATAGAAATGATGTCGGGGGCCGCCGTGGATGTGGATGTGACGTCTTTCCAGAATGATACTGTAAGCTTTGCCAACCGGGATGATATACTGACGTATTTGATCCATCTCGGATATCTGGCTTACGATCAGGACAGGCAGCAGGTTTTTATTCCGAATGAGGAAATCAGACATGAACTAAACAATGCGGTGAAACGCAACAAATGGAATGAAATGATTACTTTTCAGAAGGAATCCACAGATCTGCTGGATGCAACCCTGGATATGGATGAAAAAGCGGTAGCGGATGGCGTAGAGAGAATTCATCAGGAGTACAGTTCGGTGATCCAATATAATGATGAAAATTCCCTGAGCAGCGTGCTTACGATAGCATATTTAAGCTCTATGCAGTATTATTTCAAACCGATAAGAGAGCTGCCGGCTGGGCGCGGTTTTGCAGATTTTGTTTATCTTCCGAAACCGGAATACAAAACAAGTTATCCGGCGCTGCTGGTAGAACTTAAGTGGAACAAAAGCACAGATACAGCTATGGAACAGATCCGGGACAAAAAATATCCGGATTCTATTCTGGAATACACAGGAGATCTTCTTCTTGTGGGGATCAACTATAATAAAAAGACGAAAGAACATGAATGCAGGATTGAAAAGATAAAAAAATAGAAAACAAAATGCAGAGAAGAAAAACGTCATACTATGGATGAGGGATTCATGGTATGACGTTTTTGCAAACATTTGAGTCGATCCGAAATAGGAATGAACGATTAGATTTTAGGGATTTTTTTCAAAAAAGTCCTTGATCGGTAGCAACTCCCGGGTGATAAACTAAAGCTACAAAGACAGGGAAATAACAAAATATCACACATCAAAATAAAACAGGGAGGTTATGATGATGAACTTTACATTAAGCAATCAGGTGCAGATCCCGGCAGTGGGAATCGGAACTTTTATGATGACACCGGATCAGGCAGAGCAGGCGGTTGTGGACGCATTAGCATGCGGATACCGCATGATTGATACTGCACAGGCTTATATGAACGAGCGTGCAGTTGGGCGCGGAATTAAAAGATCCGGTGTGGCAAGAGAGGACATTTTCATCTCGACCAAAATATGGGCGAGCCAGTATCTGACAGAAGGAACGGTAGAAAAGAGCCTGGAACTGCTTGGAACCGACTACATCGATCTGATGTTTATCCATCAGCCGGCAGGCGACTTCATGGCAGGCTACCGCAAACTGGAAAAAGCGTACAAAGAGGGCAAAATCAAAGCTATCGGTATTTCCAATTTCCAGGGTGAAAAGTTGAAAAAATTGCTGGAAGAGTGCGAAATCAAACCGCATGTGATCCAGATGGAAGCGCATCCGTATTACCGCGATGAGGAGACTATTTCCGCACTTGCTCCGTGCGGCTGCCGTGTGATGGCATGGTATCCGTTGGGACACGGTGATCATGCACTGCTTGAGGAGCCGATTGTCAAAGAACTTGCGGAAAAATATGAAAAGAGCACCGCGCAGGTGATCTTAAGATGGCACACCCAGGTTGGAAATATCGTCATCCCGGGTTCTACGAATCCGGAGCACATCAAGGCAAACCTCGATATCTTCGGTTTCGAACTGACCGACGAAGAGATGAAGAAAATGGAAGGCCTGAATAAAACGTGCGTTACTATTACCCGGATGAGGAAAAACTGGCAGCATATGTGAATATGAAGATCGATTTGGACAGCCAGAAATAAAATAAATACGGCCTGCCAAAGATGGAAGAACATGTGTTTACTGCATTTATTTGATAAGAAAGGGAAACAAAAATGGAATATAAAGTATTGACAAATGGTATAAAAATGCCGATGGAGGGTTTTGGGGTTTTTCAGGTAAGAGATAAAGAAGAGTGCAAAGAATCTGTATTAAATGCCATCCGGGCGGGCTATCGTCTGATCGACACGGCGGCTTCTTATACAAATGAAGATGCCGTTGGGGAAGCCGTCCGTGAGGCGATTGCAGAAGGAATCTGCACCCGCGAAGAACTGTTCATCACATCCAAGATGTGGGTACAGGATATGCAGAATTATGAAATGGCAAAGAAAGCGATTGATCATTCAATTGAGACGCTGGGCGTGGAATATCTTGATCTTTATCTGCTGCACCAGGCAATGAAAGATTATTTCAGTGCATGGCGTGCTATGGAGGATGCATACAAAGAAGGAAAGTTAAGAGCCATCGGTGTTTCCAATTTTTATCCTCATGTGCTGGCCAACTTCTGCGAAACAGTAGCAATCCGTCCTATGGTAAATCAGATTGAAATGCACCCGTACTTCACGCAGGAGCCGGCGTTAAAAGTTATGGAAGAGTATCAGATTGTGCCGGAGGCATGGGCACCGCTCGGTGGAGGCCGTCACAATCCGTTTGAAAACGAGATGGTAAAAGAAATCGCTGACGTACACGGAAAGACCGTAGGACAGATTGTTCTGCGCTGGAATGTACAGCGCGGCGTTGTGGTCATTCCGAAATCGGTTCACAAGACGAGAATCGAAGAGAATTTTCAGATCTGGGATTTTACACTGACCGAAGAGGAAATGCAGAGAATCAGCTCACTGGATCTCGGCTATCAGGGAACTGCGGTAAAACATTTTGATCCGGAATTTGTTAAAATGTGTAATACCAGAAAAATCCACGAATAAAACAGGGCGGTTCGTTTTCCGACTGCGGTAAGATCGTTTCCGCACAGGCAGACGTTGCGTTCCTGGACCCTTTGGGTCAGAAATAAAAGTCAAAAATAAGAAAGGCCAGAAACGCTGTGTATCGTTTGCTTCTGGCTTTTTTTTCTTGATAAAAAACGTTTCACGTACGAAACACCTGTACCGATATCTTCGTCACATATTCTTTCACAGACGCCGTTGCCAGTTCGTCGATCACTGCTTCTTTGTAGGAATACTGGCCCGTCGAAAAATGGTTCTGGTCGATCCAGTCGAAGAGGGTTTTGTAGGTGTCTTTTGAAAACGGCGCGTCGCATTCTCGTTACTTTAGCCTGCAAATAAAAAGTCAATACTAAAATTGAAGAAAGTTAAAAAACTTTACAGGTTAAAAATTAGGCATTAAAAT
>NZ_QUED01000051.1:0-6038 GCF_003477865.1 Blautia sp. AF34-10 | reverse complement strand
CTCTTGTTGCGCTCGATGCGAACATCGGTCAGAGCTTCAATATCGGAAATCGTGAAATTGTAATACTCCTTGTCGTAGGCTTCCAGCGCACTCCGTATATCTTCCTCGGTCAATGCGTTCTCATGCTTCACCATCTGCAGATCATCAAAAGCCTCTTTCATATCCTGCCGGAGCTGCTGCTTCGACACACCGCATTTGTAAGCATAGATAGCAAGGCACATCAAAAAGAAATACCGATGCCCGCCCTTTATCTCTCCGATCTGCCGCAGCCACCAATGGTAGAGCGCATACGGATCATCACCATGCACCTTTCCGGCAATATCCCACTTCTTGCGTCCTTTCTCGCCTCTCACAACAACACGCTCATACCACTCCGGATATGCCTCCCTCGCCTCAGCTCGTGTCATTTTGGATGGGCTGAAAGGCTTATTGACATCCACCCTGTTTTCTGGCTTTGCGTAGGCGTTCAGATAATCCAGCGTTACCCGTTCTCCGGTACGGAAAGCGACCAGCTCCGTCCCATGCTTGTCATTGATGCTGCCCACCATGCGGAAGCTCTGATTGATGGATTGATACTGGATCGCCTTGACCTGCGAAGTGCTGCCATACTCCCATAGCCGGAAAGTGAGGTCATATTTCAGACTTTTAAGCTGAATTTTTATATTCGGGTATAGGTCAATCGGCTGCTGGAAAACATAGTAGATATGCAGCCCTGTCCCCGACAGAACAAGGAAAGTCGGCATCGGCAACCGGCGCACTCGCTCCGGATCGCCGCCAAAGCGCAGAAAGAGGTTGCGCAGCTCGGCAAGACCTACGCCATCCAGATCGAAGATCAGAGCATACATCCGCTGGGCGTTCTCCAGCCTGTTCTCCTTTCTGCGATATGCAAGACCGCTGCACAAAGTAAGGCTGTTCCCCTCGACAAACTCCATGTAATCCTGTTCCCATGTGTCGTTATACATCTTCCTGCGCCGGAGCTTCTTATCCTCGCTCTGTTCGTCCCGATACAGATACACAGCGTTCGGATGGGAAAAATCCGTGTGCCGTTCTCCGGAGTTCTCATTGTCCGGAAACAGCTCTTTATAAAACTCATAGCCTCCGACCTCCGGATATTGTGCGCTCAAATACTCGTAGCAGCCTCGATAATTCTCGGTCATATTACCACCTCACAAAAGAAAAAGTACCAAAAAGAAAATCCGCTGCGGCGGGGATCGCCTGCGGGCGGAAGGGGAAAGGGGAGGCAAAAGAGCGGCGGCTACGCCGCCTTAAAGAGAAAGTCACCTCCCCCTTTTCCCCTCGCTGCGGGGCATTGAAAGTGCCGCCACTATGGAAAACCCGATGGGTTTACCACAGTGGCTTGGAAAACCTCTAACGAGGTTTACCACACTTCCAACACCCCTCCGCTCACCCCCCTTTTCCCCTCCGACTTTCTCCCTTTCAGAGAGAAAAAATATAGGTTGGGAGTACCCTTACAGGGGGCTTAGATTATCAATACAGCAATTCCCTATTTTCAGTTGTTATTATAGCCTGTCCGAAAGAGATTTTCAAGCCCTCCGGACAGGCTTCTTTTACAGCTCCATGCCGCCCATTCCTCGCTGGTGCTGCTGTTGCTCCTGCTGCTGTCCAATCTCCGGATCGGGCAGCAGCTCCCTCGCCTTTTCAAGCAGAGGACGCAGACGCTCCGGCAAGTGTTCTTCCAAGAAGTCCAGCATCCGACCGATGCCGTCCGTCAGACGCTCGGTGAAGCTGCGTTCCTCCTGCAGCTCGGATTGCAGATAATAGTTTTCATCGCGCAGCCTCCGGTTTTCCTGTTCAAGCCTCTGCTGCCGCTGCGCTTCTTCCAGCCGCTTCTTCATGGACGGCACCTGTGACCGCAGACGGGTGTTTTCCTCCGTCAGCTCCTGTACCTTGTGCCGATCCGTCACGCTGCGCAGTGCCATTTTCTTTAGCTGCTCGACCTGATCCACCGTCACGCCCTTTACTGCCCCTGTGAGCGTCTTTTCCGGCTGAATATCATGCAGGGGTGCATTTACCCTGTCAGCCTCCTTTAAGAGCCGCACAGTGCCTTTCAGAGCGTCCCGCTGCCGTTCCAGCTCAGCAACCTCCCGCTCTACTGCCGCTGTCTGCTGCTGCACCGCTTCCAGCCTCGCAGCCGCTTCCTTGAACTGCGGCAAGTCCATGTGCGGTCTGTTCGTGCCGAGAGAGATAATTTCAAAATCGTGCCGCTGGGCGATCTCCGTCAGAGCTTCTTTCTCCCGTTCCATCCACGCCGCCCATTCGGTCTGCTTTCTGCCGACACCGACAAACCCCTGCTGCTTCAATGCCTGTTTCATAGATACCCTTGTAGAAAGTCCTCTTGACTGCTCCGTTGCCACAGGGATAAAATCGACATGGAGATGGGGCGTTGCCTCGTCCATGTGCAGCACCATATTGAACACCCGCAGATGGGGGTTGCGTTCTGCAAAAGACTCCGCAAAATCTTTCAGAGCTGCCGCCGCCCGTTCTCCGTCCGGCGTACCGCACCCACAGTCGCTCATGTTGCCGATCTGGAAGATCGCTTCATGGAACAGCTTTTCCTGTTTACTCTGCCGGATATGCTCATAGTAGTCCGGTATCTTATCTCTCGTTTTGGTTTTCTTTGCGTTGTAGGCTGCGAGAGCTTCATCAAAGACCATATGATAGACCTGCTTCAGATCCTCGTTGCAGAAAACAATGTTCTGCTCCGTCCGGCTCCGGTCTACATTCGCCGCTGAGAAGCTGCGGTTGTTGTGCCGGATGCTCCCTGCACCTGTCATACCCGAAATCGTAACTCCCATAAAATCGCCCCCTTTCCGCTTATTCTTCCGTCCTCTATTTTATCATAAATTTCCGCTAAAAACAACCTCTTTGTTACTTTCTGGTGAGAAAGTAACGCAAAAGCACTTTCACACCGCCACCCCATCGGTGCAGCGGTGTGAAAGTGCTTTGCGCCCCTAAAGGGGAGGGGTTGCCGGAGCTGCTTCACTGCCGGCTCGTGCCTGCTGCTCTGCCAGCTCCGGAGGGGCGCTGCCCCTGCCGTCTGCGGACGGCTCCCCGACCTTCATCCCACCGATAAACTGGAATTGGTCATAAAAAAGCCGATAACACATAGGTTTTTTGACCTAATGCGTTATCGGCTCTGCGTCTATGCGTCTGGCACTTTTAATCATTTTTTTTGAATTTATTATATGTGTTAGCTAACTGTCCACAAGCCGCGTTAATCTCTCTGCCATGAGAAACTCTCATAGTAACTTCAAGTCCTGCTTGCTCTAATTGATGTTTGAATGCAACTATTTCCCGTTTCTGTGGTGCTTTAATTCTTGAATTGCTTGTTGGGTTGTATTGTAACACGTTAATCATAACTTTTTTGCCCCGAAACCATTTTGCAAGTTGTCTTACATCTGAGGGCCGGTCATTTATACCCGGTAAAAGCAAATACGCAAAGACAATTTTGCGATTATGCCTTTCAGAATAGGATAAGGCTTGCTTAACAACATCTTCAATAGCATATATGCGCATGTGAGGAATAATACGATTTCTTGCAGATTGTGTTGCTGCGTGTAAAGATATTGTCAACTGAATTTTAAGATGTTCCTCGCGCAATTTTTTTAATTGATCGACCGGACCAACTGTTGATATGGTAATGCCGTCGGTTGGAAAGTTGAGCCCATATCTATCTCGGAGAATATGGATTGCTTTTATCAAGTTGTCATAATTGAATAAAGGCTCTCCCATACCCATAAAAACGATACGGTTTACTTTTCGACGCAACAATATAATCTGTTGTACGATTTCTGACGATGTTAGATTACGAACAAAGCCATTTCGCCCGGACTCACAAAAAATACAACCAACAGGACAACCGACTTGTGTGCTCACGCAAACAGTTCCACCATCTCGCCGCTTGATAAAAACCGTTTCAATGTATTTGTTGTCTTTCAGTTCGTAAACATACTTTTCAGTATCACTGCTTTTGCAAATATTTTTTACCAACATTGATAGATTTTTTTTGCGTGGTAATTGCTTATATAATTCTTCATATAAGGCTTTTGCTTCATTCTCGCCAATAACTTCCGACATTTCTTTGTAAGTAAATCCGTATGGATCATTCCGTACTTCCGCAGGCGTATATTTAGGTAAACGTTTCATTTTTATATCCTTTCTTCTAAATAATAAAAGTTTGTTTTTCTGTATTTTTGATTACAATCTCTAATTTTTCTACATCAATGATATGCGTCAATTTGCATTTAGGGCAGAAAAGAGGAAAATCTTTTAATACAGTATCAATTCCCGATTTGTCGTTCTGTTTAGTCCCCAAAGAACCTACTAAACCAGCTACGCTTTTGAACCGGTTCTGTCTCACGCTCCGGCTGATCGGCTCCGGACTTGCCGGAAAGAAGCTGCTGATGCATTGTCCCAGCATGGAGAGCCTGGGCCGCTGCCGCAGTCTGCTGTGCCGTCACCAACGCCGAGCTGACCTCCGCCAACCTTGCGTTCAGTTCCTCGATCTGCTTGTCCTTTACAGCAAGTTGCTCGCTTTTCCGGTCTAATTCTCCCTGCAGCATAGCGATCAAAGTGGTTTCGCAAGTTTCGCAACTTGCTTTCGCCTGTTGCGAAACTTGCTTTCGTTCAACACCTAAATAATGCTGATATATGGCGGTTTTTTGACTTTCGCTGATTGCGAAACTTCCTTTCGCATCTTTCGCAACATGGTTTCGCCTACACCATGCACGAACTGCCTGTTCCGACACGCCACATTCTATTGCAATTTCCGTTATTACACCCGCCAAATATCATCACCACTCTTTCATCCGGAGTTAATCTCAAAACAAATCGCTATGAGATCCCGTCCTTATCAATTTCAAAATCAAAGTCTGCCGAACAACTTTATAGACCAACAGCCAGTCCGGCTCGATGTGACATTCTCTCATGTCCTTATAATTTCTGGAATTAGTGAGAGCATGATCTCGATACGCCTCCGGCAACGGCTGCTCGTTACACAACAGCGTGATCACTTCCTCCAACTTCTTCGGATCGCAGCCTCTCTTGATCGCAAGCTTGTAATCTCGTTTGAACTGCCCCGAAAACTCCGGCTTAAGCATTCAGCGCCTCCATCAGATCTGCAACGCTATCAAACGGACCATACATATCCTCTCCCTTTTCTGCCGCCTCCATCGCCGCATAGGTAACAGCATTCGGCTCGTCAACCTTGACTTCAAAGGGAAGTCCATGACACCTAAGTGCCTGTCGATAAAAAATACCCGTTGCCGTACTCAAATCCATTCCGAGGGACTTAAAGAGAGCTGCCGCCTGTGCTTTCAGCTCCGGCTCCATTCTTATCGTCATATTTCCTTTAGCCATAATAGCACTCCTTTCCTCGTCATTTTTAGCTTGCACTAATATTATATTCAATATTCGTGACATTTGCAAGTGCATTGCAAATGTTTTTTTGCAACTTTTCTATGAACAGTGCTTTCTATATGCTAACACCGCAGCGTGTACATTTAGGGGGTGAAAAAGCCTTATTTCGCGCGGTTTTCAAGCCTCGTTTTCGGTGGGGTAATATAAAAACCCTTACCCGCCCCGAAAACGCCTTGTAGGGCGTTTCTGGGGCGTTTACAGCCCTTTCTTAAATTCCTCCACCAACAGATCGCTCAAAGCCTGTGATGGGCGTATTTTGACCGTTATATGCCCCTCCGGTACGGTGTCCCACCATTTGCGGATCGTTTTCGGATCAAGTCCGGTGTCCCTATGACAATCGGCCTTGCGTCCCTCTGGATGCTCCTGCCGCCACGCATAGACTTGCGCTTTCTTTTCTTCTGCCCCTTTTCTTCTCCATGTGCCGCCAGGATAATCCACTTCCTGCACCGCCCTTGCTCTTTTCAAATGCTCTTTCTGTGATCTACCATTCCTCTTGTTGCGCTCGATGCGAACATCGGTCAGAGCTTCAATATCGGAAATCGTGAAATTGTAATACTCCTTGTCGTAGGCTTCCAGCGCACTCCGTATATCTTCCTCGG
>NZ_QUED01000050.1:0-6276 GCF_003477865.1 Blautia sp. AF34-10 | reverse complement strand
AGAGGAAAGATAAGAGGTCTATCGGGGCTTCAAAGACAAACAATCTTTCGCCCTCGCCCCGGTAGCAGAAGTTAAAGGCTTTGTCGCTGCCTTTCACATCAAGCCGGAAACTCCCGGCTGTTCCGCGCTGGTGGGCGTAGCGTGGTATGCCGCTTTCATCTCTGCCGACGAATACGGCGTTGTGGTGGGTTGCGTCCTCGTAAATATCGCCGCTGGCAAAGAAAAAGCCCGTCACATCTTCATCAATGCGGCGGGCAGCTGTGAGGTAGTTCCTCGCTGTTCGGTTGTCGGTGCTGCGGGGCGGCAGTCGGAAGTCAGAAAAGGACGCGGGGCTTGGTCTGTCCGGCGGCGGTGTAGCTCCCTTTTCTCCTGCGAGAAGTTCAACGGCTTCGGTGAAGCTCTTGCCGAAAAACTCCATGACAAAATCAATGGGTGCGCCGCCCTTGCTCTGGCTGTGCCTGTACCATTTGTTTCCCCGGACGGTCAAGCTGTCGTGCCGCTTCCAGCGGTATTCATTCCCGGCGCGGGTAAGCTGCTCGCCCTGTGATTGCAGGAAAGAAACAAGGTCGGCTTGGTTGGCGCGGTCTATCTGTTCTTGGGTGTAGTACATGGTTGATACCTCGCTTTCTGTGGTTGAATTGTTCATAGGTTTTGAGTATAATGAAATCGACAAATTGGAATTTGTGAGGGTAATTATGATAAATTTTTTGAATGATATAAGGAATGCAGAAAATCCAATATCCAATAATAGAAAACTTATAAATACCATAGCGATATTGTTTCTCGGAATAGCTTTGGGAACTTTCTCAAAATATCTGGATTTTCGTCAAACTGAACTTCCAGGTGTGCTTATGGCAATAAATGGAGTCTTAGATATTGGTAATTTTCTTGGGCGTTTTGCAATCTGGATATTGATTGCACTGTGTATTTCTATTTATAGCAATTCTGCAATAAGAGCAAGCATCAATGTTTTTGTATTCTTTGTTGGTATGGTTGCAAGCTACTATTTGTATTCAAACTATATTGCAGGATTTTTCCCAAGAAGTTATGCGATGATTTGGTTTGGATTTACAGCTGTTTCTCCATTATTGGCTTTTGTCTGTTGGTATGCAAAGGGGAAAAGCAAACTGGCATTTATACTATCAGCACTGATTTTGGCAGTATTGTTCAATATGTGCTTTGTATATGGATGCTGGTATTTTAATGCAAAATCTGTTTTGGAAGTGATAGTCTTTATTATTGGACTTATTGTTTTGAGGAGAGACACATTGAGGAGTTCTGCGCTAATGGGAACGATTAGTATAGTTCTTGCAGTTTTACTTGATATGGTTATTCCATTTCATTTTGGATAAACAACTTCCAGTTTATCAGAAAGCATTTAGGGCGGACAAGCAAAATGGCTTGCCCGTCCTTTTTTCCTTATCGCTCCTGTTCGTGTCGCTTGGCGCGGCTCTGCTCCGGTTGGTCGGCGCGGAGTGCAATATCCACGCATTTGCGGATTTTTTGAAGCTCGGCAACCTCGGCGCGGGTCTCTTTCAGTTTGGTATAATCGCTGTCCCTCTGTGTTTTGAGGTCAGCGTATTCCTGTTCCCATTCCGCAATAGGCAAGGTCTTTGTTCCTTTCGGCAGATTTGCATGGAGATAGCGGTTTGCCGCGTCCCATAGGGTAAGCTCGGCGCGGCGGGCTTCCGCAAACTTCTCCTGTTTTCCTTTCCAGCGGATTTGCCGATACTCGTCCTGTATGGGCTTGTAGGTCTGATAATTTCTGCCGTACTCCATGAGTTTTTGCAGTTCTTTCATGCGCTGCTCGGCGGTTTTCATTCCCTCCCGGATTGAATAGGCTCTATCACTGACAGAGGAAAGAGAAGCGTCCAGCTCGTCAAGATTAGAGATACCATGCTCGGAGAGATAGTTGACCGCCGCCGCTATGGTTTTCAGTTCATCGGCTGCGTGCTGTTGTTGCCAACTCTGCGAATACTTCCGGCTCTTTTCTCTCTGAACGCTCAAATACTTCATCAACAGATTTGCAAGGTTGGGAGATTGCGGCGGCTGCTTCGGGGCGGTTTCCCGCGCTTTGAACAGGTCGGCAATCCATTCCTTGAGCTTCCAAATCTGCGCCCGGATTTCACGGATAAGGCGGTTTGCCTTTTGGATATTTCGGTTCAGTTCGCCTTTCTCGGTGGCGATACCTTTCTTCTCCATCTGGCAAGCCGCCACGCCCATGTGGACGGTGGGCAGCTCGTCAATGCCGCGCTCGGCATTGCTGCGGTGGTCGATACGCTCCGGGCTTCCGTTCCTCTCCAAAAAGTCGTTGGTATAGTCAGCCCACGCCTTGCGCCACAAGAGGGTGTTGTCCTTGTCGTTCCAGCCTGTAAGGTCAACTTTGTGCGTCTTGTATCTGCCACTTGGCAAGCGGATACGCTCGCCGTTTTCATCAAGGTCATATTCCTTTTTGGATTTCGCTGTCCATGTGCCGCGCTCGTCAAGGGGGCGCATAGTCAGCATGATATGACAATGGGGGTTGCCGCTGTTGGTGTCGTGGATAACAAAATCCACACACATTCCTCTGGAAACAAATTGAGAGGAACAGTATTCCCGGACAAGCCGGATCTGTTCCTCTCTGGATAATTCTATGGGGAGCGCCGCGTCAATCTCTCTGGCAAGCTGGGCGTTCCCGGCTTTCTCGTAAAGCTCCACGCTGTTCCACAAGGTTGAACGGTCAGAGAAAGAGGGCGGGGCGTGGGGCGGCAGCATGATTTCTGTATGGACAACGCCGCCTTTGCGAGTGTAGTCATGGGTCATTCCGTCCCATTCGTTTGTCAGCTTTTCGCCGCTTCGGTAGGCGGCTGCGGCAACGGCTGATTTGCCTTTTCCTCGGCTCACAATGCCGATGTTCCAATGGTAAATGGCTATGGGTATCACCTCCCGGATAGGATAATAAAACCCGCAAAAATGGTACAGACGCCAACGGCGGGTGTACTGTTTTTGTGGGTGTGCAGGGATAGCCGCAAAGCGGCGCAAGGGGTGCAGCCCCTTGTTGCGGCAAAGCCGCCATATCGGAGCGCGGGGAAATCTCCCTGTGCGGAGACAAGCCCTCGGCAGAGCGCACACGCCCGTAAGGGTGTATAAGTGCGCCCTTAGTTCCTAAGGGATTTTCAGCTTGTCGCTCCCTCTGCTCGTTTTTTCAGATATTCCCGCGCTGGTTCACTCGTCAAGGCAAGCCGGAGAAGTGCTGTGGCTTCCTCGTCGGTCATGTTCTTTGCTTCCGGCACAATGCTTTCAAAGACCGCGCCCCGGACAATAAGGCGGTGGTTTCTCTCCCGGCGTTCCTCGCGGGACAGCTTTTGCCGCAAAATCTTTTCTCTGTTTTCGTATTGCTGGATTTTCTTCTTGCTGTCCTCAATCTCGGCGGTCAATTCCTCGCGGGTTTTCTCTCTCGGTTTCGTCATAGCTGGTCGCTCCTTTCTGCCTGTCGGCATAGAAAAAGGACAGTCGATTTTCTCGGCTGTCCCTTGTGGGTGTCAATCAAAGTTATTTTTCTTGGTCTGCGTCAACCGTTCCGGCACCGTCATCAATATATAGCTCGGCTGGAATTGAACTGACAGTAAGCTGTTTTTCTGGCGGTAATGAATTATACCACTCAAGCCATTTAAGGGTTTCTTCGGATAAGTCCGATTTGTTAAATAACTGTCCTTCAAATTCAACTGTTTCATTTTCTGCATTTTCCAAATTACTATATAAGAAATATTTACCATCAATTAAAATCACAATATCATTTTCATATTGATATACTTTAGCGCCTACAATATCGTCATTAGCTTGGAAATTTTCTTTTGGCTCTTGTGATGAACTAACTTTGCTTTCGATTTCCCCTAAATAAATGAACTGGCTTTCTTTGTCTGTAAGACTGGGTTGACTATCAGCATATTGATACAACTTGTTATTTACATAAACCATAGGAGCCAAATCTCCAGAAACAGGGGGATTAGAGCCATTAAGTAAACGAGGAATTGTAGCTACACAAATTATAAGGCAAAGACAGGCTGCCATAACTCCCCACTTTATCCACACAGGCTTTTTCATTTTCTTTTTGTAGTTGAGTGCTTCGTCAACATATTTTGTATCAAGCTCGCTCATAGCGTCGGAGAATTTCTTTGCGTTCATACGAATACCTCTCTTTCAATTAAGTATTGCTTCATCTTCTCGCGGATACGGGTCAGCCGGACGGAGATATTTTTCTCCGAAAGTCCCACAAGCTCGGCTATATCCTTGTAGCTATCGGAAAACCAATAGCGGCGCATGAAGATAACGCGATTTTCAACGGTCAGCGTGTCCAAAAAGTCCTCGATAATACGGGCTAACTCTCTGGCTTCAATTTCATCTTCAACGGTTTTCTGGTCTGCGATACAGGCTTCGATTTCTTCTAAAGCAATCGTATAGTGACTACTCCGTTTTGCAGCTTCCTTTCTCCAATAGATTTTGAGTGAAATGTTCCGAACAATTTTCACTATGTAGGACAGAAGCGGGTTAGGCCGCGCCGGGGGAATGGCGTTCCATGCGCCTAAATAAGCGTCGTTTACACATTCCTCCGCGTCTTGTCTGCTCCCTACGATATGGTAGGAAAGATTGTGGCAGACTTTTCCGTATTTTATGTCCAATTCCCGTATGCCCTGTTCTGAACGCTCGAAAAACATTTCTATGATTTTTTCATCGTCTATCAATCGCACCGCCTCCTTTCTGGCTTCACCTATATACTACGGTTTTAGCGGCGAATACTACATCAAATCTCAAACTTTTTCAAAAAAATTATATCACACTTCGCCGGAGATTGCTTGCAGTAGCTTTTGCCGCTTCGCTGGCGGCTTTCCGTCGTTCCTTGCTGTATGGGGCGGTCAGACGGAAAGAGAAACGCCCCTTTGCAATATCAAACTCCATGCAGCCCGTTTCCGGGTCTGTGTCCGTCTGCTGGCAGATTGCCGGATAACGGCGGCTGTATGCAAGCAGACGCTTCTTTAAGGCGGTGTTGTGGGTGCGGATATGGATAAGGGTGTCTTTCTCGTCAAACCATATATCGGTGGTCTTTTCCTGCTTGGTAAGCCCTGTTTTCATAAACTCTCCTTTCTGCGCCCCTGTTACGCAATAGGGGCATTTTTCGGGTGTTTTTCCCGGCTCTTGACTTGGGGAAAATGAGGATTTTCAAATAGAAACCGCCCGGACAGGGAATGGTTCGTCAGGGCGGCTGTTATCGCAAGATTTCTGTTTTTTCCGGCTCTTGACCGTCAGACGCGGATAAACGCGAGCTGTCGGCAAGCACCAGTTTGAGCAGCTTGTCGCGGAATGTTTCTGTGCTGCTGTGATTGAAAAACAACTCCGCAACAATGGTCTGCCCGTTCCTCTGGGTCGTGATGATGCTGTCGGGGTCTGTTCTGCCATAGGCGGCTCCTTTCTTTGGGCGCAAAAGAGGGATTTCCCGTAGTTCGGAAAATCCCTCTTGGTTGACGGTTATTCTGTTTTACTGTGCGGGCTGTGCGGCGGCTGCCTGCGCCTTTCTCTTTGCCCGGTATTCCCGCGCTTTCATGCGGTCATACTCCCGCTGCTTTTCAAGGTTTCTCGCCCGGTACTCCCTTGAATACTGCCGGTGGTAGGCGCGGCTCTTTTCCTTTTTGGCTTCTTCGATTTCCCCCCGCATTTGCTGGATTTCCTGCTCGGTCGGCTCTGCAAGCTGTGTCACTTCGTTCTCAAACTTGCCGATATAATTGAAATATATGCTGATGTGCTGGATTGCGTATCTCGCCCTTTTCTGGTCGCGCTCATGCACTTCAATCCGGCTGATAAACTCGTTGAGAATGGCGGGGGTAAGCTCGGTAAAGGCAGCATGGCGTTCCGTCAGCTTCAAAAACTTCTGCGCCCGTCCTCCCGCGTTCTCATAAGCGGATAGCTGCTCTTGGAGCGTGGCAAGCTCCGCTTTCAGCGTGTAGTATTCTTCTGAATACTTCTGCGACATCTGCTCATAGCGGTCTTGTGAGATCGCGCCGAGGGCGTTGTCCTCATAGAGCTTGTTCAGCACCTTGTCAATCTGTTCAAGGCGCGTCGTGATTTGCGGGATACGCTTCTGCTGTTTCTTGGTCTGGTTGGTCTGCTGCATGGCAAGGTTCTTTTTCACTAAGGCTTCAAACTCCGCCCGATTGCTGATAGAATAGTCCTCGATTTTCTTCAGCACTTCCGCGATGGTCTGCATGAGCAAGTCCGCGTCCATGATGTGCGGGGAATGGCATT
>NZ_QUED01000005.1:0-188168 GCF_003477865.1 Blautia sp. AF34-10 | reverse complement strand
GTTAATGGAAAACACTACTAATATGAAATATTTGTTGTCTTATATGAAATTTTCAAGGTACGTTAGTTAATGAGTTACTATAAAACGAGTGTTTTGACACCCATATCATACTTATTAGACATTTTTAAATTAATCTGATATACTTTACATGAGTTCTCGCAATGAGAATACTACACATATCTCTATGGGATACAGAAATGCGTACTACGTTTATTGATGACGGAAAATAATCACTCTCTCCTATTTGATTGAAATCCAGACAGGGAGGTATAACGAATGAAAGATTATGGAATTTATGAAAAAGTAAAACTAAACGGAATCGTTCCTGGACGATTGATTCGCCATACCCGGGCGGACAGTGCAATCATAAAAAGTCACTGGCATCCAGAGTTGGAAATAAATACGGTTTTTGAAGGCTCTTCCCGCTTCTTTATAAATGGAAGAATTGAAGATGTAACGCCTTCACATGTTGTTGTGATAAACAGCAGAGAAGTCCATTCGTCTATCCCTTTTTTTCCACAGGGCGGGATCTGCGTTACAGGGGTTACGATACAAATCAGCTACGATTTTCTAAAAAAAGTGATTCCAGATTATGATAACTGTTACTTTATTCTTAACAATATGGCAGAACGGAAGATACAGTTACTTCTTGAAGAAATGAATAAGAAATGTAAAACACAAGATGCAGCATATATGAATATTTATGCAATCAAACAAATTTGTGAAATTGTGTATATTCTTGCAACAGAATGTTGTATGAAACGGGAAAAGTTCGAAGCGACAAGTTCGGAAAGTTTTCAGCGTTTTGAACATGTTCTTAATTATGTTCATGAAAACTACAGCAGCAATCTCAAGACCAGTGAAGTAGCAGAACGTTTTTTCTTCTCCAAAGAATATTTTTGCCGTTTATTCAAAAAAAATACAGGTATGACATTTAATCAGTATGTGACACAGTGCAGGGTTATTCATGCAGAACAATTGCTTAAGGACACAAACACACGGATCTCTGAAATCGCTCAGGAGGTGGGCTTTTCGGATGAGGGAAGTTTTATCGCTCAGTTTAAAAAATATTATTCGAAAACCCCTGGAAATTATAGAAAAATGATAACAAAAAATCCATTTTATGATTAGGGGGTCAAAAGATACACCCGTGCGAACCTTGAAAATTTCATACAAAACAACAAATTTATGTCAGGAAATGGTATAATGATCTCAGATTATTTGTGAGGTGATCCTATGTCTTTTGCTAAGAATGAATAATTTCTTATTCACAGAAGAAGGGACCAGGGTTATCAGCTGTCCTGCCGGAAATGCCCCGAAAAGCTGCAGCTATATCAAGCAGACAGGGCAATGCCGGTCAGAGGACTTTTAGCCACAAAGCTTCGGTTCGGAATTAAACTTGCAGCATTGAATTTTAAGAAACTGTCAGCATATCTGGACAGTCTGGATCAGTGCGCCTTACTTTCAGCAAACAGCTAAAAAAGTAACAAAGAATCTGAATGTATGTTAATGGAAAACACTACTAATATGAAATATTTGTTGTCTTATATGAAATTTTCAAGGTACGTTAGTTAATGAGTTACTATAAAACGAGTGTTTTGACACCCATATCATTTATAAAAATGACTGGTCAATATTACTAAATTCAAAGGTTAATTTTCCTATATCTTACAATATACTATCTATGATATCTTTCAGATAAGTAAAAGCGCGCGTAAAAAACTTAAAATAATCTTGGAGGATTATCACAATGAGAGATAAGAATAATGGAGAGATTGCAAAATCTCAAATGTTTGGATACGCACTTTTTGGCTGTGGAGCTAATTGTCTGGGTGGTATTCTTGGTTCTTTTTAACACTGTATCTGACCGACAATCTGCTGTTGTCCATGTCGTTTATTGCTTTTATGATGTCTGCCGGACGTATTATCAACGCAGTGACAGAATTTTTAAGCGGTTTTATCATTGACCAGACACACACTTTGTCTCTGTGTAAATATGACGCTCAGGCTGCAAATAATGGCATTGCATAATCTTCTGTCACCCTGTTTGCTGCAAGATGCGGATATGCAGTCGTTCCTTTGGTCTGTAGCATTTTGTTAGTTTTGATTAGTAACTTTATGAATGCAGATGAAGAAGTTATAAAATTGAGAAATACTCAATAAAGGAGAGAATTCTAATGACACAATTATTCAATAAATTTTATATTCCTGAAGATGTAGGCATTTCCTCTGTAGCTATTGCCCAGTTTCTGAAAGAATGTGATGACATAAATTATAAATTGCGGACTCTTCATATTGTTCGCCATGATAAAGCAATAGCAGAAGTTTCCAAATATCCGTTTTGTGCACTTGATAAAAGATTGGTATATTCCGTAAGCAAAACATTTACATCCACGGCTATAGGGATTGCGGTAAAAGAAGGTTTGTTGCGGGTAGATGATTTCCTTCTTGATTATTTTCCGGAATGTCGAGATTTGGACATGGATGATGCAGCCCGTACCATAAAAATTTGCCATCTTTTGACTATGAGTACGGGTCATGGCGTGGATACAGTGGGAGATATGTGCAATGGCATAAGACCCTGGCCGGAAATCTTTTTTACCAGAAAAATGGTATATGAGCCAGGAACTCATTTTGTCTATAATTCCGGAGGAACTTATATGCTGTCAGAACTTATCAGCGTGTGACTGGCATGTGCCTGAAAGATTGGTTACAGACGCATCTATTTGATCCTCTGGAGATTACAGATGTCAGTTGGGATAAACATGGAGATGTTAACACTGGAGCATGGGGGCTTTTGATTGCTCCACGTGATCTCACAAAACTGGGACTTTTGTACTTACATAAAGGTGTTTACAATGGCATACGCATTCTCACGGAAGAATGGGTTACGGAGCATCATACCCCCACATTTCCACAAACGTGCAGGGATGTGCCGGATGGGGCCGCCACTATGGATATCAAATTTGGGAGAACAGTCCGGGGAGCTATCGTGCTGATGGAGCATTTGGCCAGTATTGTATGGTATTTCCGAAAATGGATATGGTTATTACAACTACTGCTGAAGAAACGGATGGAAGCAGAATTTTCCCTCTGATTGAAAAGTATATCCTTAATAACATAACTGAGCAGCCGAAACCTCGTGATGCATGGTGTTACCAATACATGAAAAACGTAATGAACCAGTGGGAAACTCCTGTTGTATATTCGCCGAGTGCTTCTTATCTAATGCATATGCTTCAGGGAAAAGAATTTGATTTACGCAGTCGTACATCAGATGAAAAACATACTCTTCGCTTTGAAATTGGCAACAGCCGTATGGAGTTTGTAATCGATGAAATGCAGACTATTCACAGTTCCTGTACTGTTGATTTGTTTGGAGAAACCACATATGCAATTGAAATTCCGTCAAATAGCCCACTTATTGGAGACGAACAGAGAAACCGTATTTGGAAATATGCTGCCCATCACAGTTGGGTAGACCAGAGTACCCTTCTTTTGACTATATGCTGGCAGGAAACCGGGCATTCACAAACATGGAAATTCTATTTTCATGAAAATACCTTGACTTTGATTGTCACAGATAGTACTAAAGGAATGTTTGAATTGTCTGGTGCGGTGAGTGACCGGAATGTAAGATTTGCTGATATGATTTTTGATGGTGCTTTTAGATAGAAACACGTAAAAATACTCCGGGGATTTTTATTTTTCCCCGGAGTATTTCTGTCAATATCATCATCTCTTCCTTCAATAAACGCCAGGATATCATCCAGTGATCTGTCACTATGAGAATACGCTTCATAAAGAGTAGTTTTTATCTTTTCAGATTTTCCGTATTATCCTTCTTCTTTTCCGGTATACTTCTTCCATTTGACACTCCCCACAGCAAGGGGTTTTACGACGCATTGGATAAGCAGCAAGCTTTCGGGTCACGCCATTATCCCTTACAGAATAATGGATTGCATCGATGTAGAGAATAGGATAGACCTCGTCCAGTGGCCGGTTCTGCCAGTCTTCAATCTATGGCAGGATCTTATCCGTCATATCAGAAATTTGAACGCAAAGCAAAAAAATTCCCCCGCACCAGCTACTTCCGGTACAGGGGATTTGTCATACTTTATTTTGTTTTCTTCTTTAAAAATCCAATCGATGTCTTACAGATCAGTTTATCGAAAATCATAAACATTGCCGGCAGAATCAGGATAACAACGACCATACTGATGATCGCGCCCCGCGCAAGCAGGGTACAGATGGAACCGATCATCTCAACCTGAGAGTAGCAGGCTACACCGAAGGTTGCGGCAAAGAAACTCAGGCCACTGCTGATGATGGACGGCATACTGGTCTTATGCGCAATACTGATAGCTTCTTTTTTGTCTTTTCCATTCTGGCGCTCTTTCTGATAACGGGTTGTCATCAGGATCGCGTAGTCCACGGTTGCACCGAGCTGAATCGCTCCGATTACGATGCTGGCCACGAATGGAAGGCTGGTTCCCTGATAATACGGGATTGCCATATTCAGCATAATTGCAAACTCGATGACTGCTACCAGAATAATCGGCAGAGAAATCGATTTGAAGATCAGCAGAATGATAATAAAGATTGCACCAATGGAAAGCACGTTTACGTTGACAAGGTCAGCATCGGTAACATCCTGCAGGTCTTTCATCAACGGTGCTTCACCGATGACCATTCCATCTTTATCGTAGGATTTTACGATTTTGTCAATCGCTTTGACCTGTTCGTTTACTTCATCTGTTGCGGACTCATATTCAGAGCTCACAAATGCAAGCTCATACTCATCGCTCTGCAGCATGCTTCGGAGATTTTCCGGGATCATGGATTCCGGAATCGTCGGTCCAAGCAGGGAACTCATGCTGATGGTCGATTTGACACCTTTTACGTTGCCGATCTCCTCCATCATTTTCTTTTTCTGTTTGGAATCCATATCGCGATCCATCATCACAATATGCATGTTGCTTACGTCAAACTGCGCTTTTACCTCATCATTTGCCACGTTGCAGTCCAGGGTAGCCGGAAGAGAACGCGCAATGTTGTAGTAAATCTGGGTATGATTGTTTCCGTAGATCGACGGGAACAGCAGGATCAGGAAGATCACAACCCACGCCTTATAATGTTTGGTGATAAAAACGGATGGTTTATCCAGACTCTTTACCAGCGGTCTATGTCTCGTTTTCTCGATTGCCTTGTCAAATACCAGAACCATGGCCGGCAGGACGGTAACACAGCAGACAACGCCGATCAGAACGCCTTTTGCCATAACAATACCAAGGTCGCGGCCAAGGGAAAAGGTCATAACGCAAAGTGCCAGGAAACCGGCTACGGTGGTAACGGAGCTTCCGGCTACGGATTTGAACGTGTTGGCGATTGCATGGCCCATCGTACGCTCTTTGTCATCCGGGAAACGCTTTTTATTCTCCTCGAAACTGTTCAGCAGGAAGATGGAGTAGTCCATCGTAACACCAAGCTGCAGCACGGCGGTCAGCGCTTTTGTGATGTAGGAAGTCTCACCAAGGAACACGTTGCTTCCCAGGTTGTAAAGGATTGCAAGTCCGATACTTAACAGGAACAGGATCGGAACAACGAAGGAAGTCGATGTCAGCTCGATGACAACGAGGCTCAAAACTGCGGCGATGACAACGTAAACCGGCAGCTCTTTTAATGCTACGTTTTTGATATCGGTAACAACACCGGTCATACCGCCGATGAAGCACTGCTCGTTCGCAATTTTACGAAGATCCTCGATTGCCTCCATGGAGTCATCGGAAGAAGTCGTATTGTCGAACAGAACGAGCATCATGGTTGCATCCCCATTGTAGAATGCTTTCCGGAGTTTTTCCGGGATCATCTCAACCGGCACGCTGATGTCTGCCACATCGTCATACCATAAAACTTCTTTTACGTGGTTTACCTGCTCGAATTTTTCTTCGAGTTTCTGTACGTCCTTCATTTCCATGTTTTCCACGACAACCATGGAGAACGCACCCATGCCGTATTCATCTACCAGAATGTCCTGTCCTTTTACAGTTTCCAGATGCTCCGGCAGATAGCTGAGCAGATCATAGTTTACTTTCGTTGCTGCCATTCCGATGACTGACGGAATAATCAGCAGAAATCCAATGATCAGCATCAGAATCCTGTGCTTGGCAATCCATTTGCCAACTTTAACCATTTTCATTCATCTCCTCTGATTCATTTTTAACTTGTTTTTCTAGTACCACATCTTACAACTTAAATGACTATTAGTCAATATTTGAAATGGTGAAAAATGAATTTTGGTCATTTTTTGTTTACTTTTACAAAAAATAACGGAAATCGGAAATGGGAATCGTTGATTTTTCTGCGCATCAAAAAAGAGTGCCTGGCTCCTTCGTCCTGACACTCTTTTTATGCATTTTTTTATTTCACTTCAACCAGCTCAATCTCAAAATTCAGCTCTTTTCCAGCCATCTCATGGTTGGCATCAAACGTGATATTGGTCTCGTCTTTTGCGGTAACTTTTACCGGGAACGGCTGGCCGTACTGGTTCTGCAGATAAACCTGCTGTCCGACCTCTACTTCCTCTGCTCCCGGAAGCTGTGCGATCGCAACGGTGAAAATTGCGTTCGGATCCGGCATTCCGTAAGCCTCCTCCGGCATCAGATGGATGTTGACTTTTTCGCCGACTTCCATCTCTGCAACGGCTGCATCGAAGCCGCGGATCATCTGGCCCACACCGCAGATGAACTCGAGCGGTTCGCCGCGGTCGTAGGAAGAATCAAACTGGGTTCCATCGTTGAAGGTTCCTCTGTAGTGGGTACGGCAGGTTTTTCCGACATTCTTACCTTCCATAACCGGAGTCGGTGCACCGCATCCGCCGCCGCAGGTTCCGCAGGAACCGCCGCAGGAGCTCTCCTCTTCCTCATGGCTTCCGCAGTGGTCGCCGCAGGAATGGCCTTCCTCGTGATCGTGGTGATCGCAGGTTGCACCCGCAGATGTGAGCGTTCCGTTTAAGTAAGCTTCCACCGCTGCATCCACATCTCCCTCTGCTCCGGAGCAGAGCTCTACGCCTGCCTCAGCAAGAGCAGCCTGTGCACCGCCGCCGATGCCGCCGCAGATCAGAACATCCACGCCCTGCTCGGAAAGAAGGCCTGCCAGTGCGCCGTGGCCGGTTCCGTTGGATCCGATCACTTCGCTGGAAACCACCTGATTGTCTTCTACTTCGTAAACCTTAAAATTCTCTGTTTTTCCAAAATGCTGGAAAATATTCCCGTTATCGTATGTAACTGCAATTTTCATCTAACTAAATCCTCCGTAGTTTTTTTCTTACGCCTCTTTTTCCTGCATAAAGGCTTCAATCTGGTCTGGATCACGCATCAGATTCTCGGAAAGAACCTCGCATCCGTCCTCTGTAATCAGGATATCATCCTCGACCCGGATTCCGATCTCCCACTCGTCAATATAAAGACCCGGCTCATCGGTGATGATGGCGCCTGGACGCAGCTTGTCGTTCCATGCCGCGGTCACATCGTGTACATCGATGCCGAGGTGATGGGAAACGCCGTGCATGTAATAGATTCCGACATCCTCTTTCTTCTCGATCAGGCCAAGTTTCACACAGCCCTCGCCGAGAACATCTTTTGCGATATCGTCGAGCTCTTTTAATGTCATACCCGGTTTTGCTGCTTTTGCAACGGCGCGGTTTGCTGCCAGAACAACGTCGTAAACCTGTCTCTGACGGTCCGTATATTTTCCGTTGACTGGATACGTTCTGGTGATATCTGCGCAGTAGCCCTGGAATTTTGCTCCGAGGTCCATCAGAAGCAGGGTCTCATCCTCGCACACGTCACGGTTGGTGTCGTAGTGCAGCATCGTTCCGTTTGCACCGCTTCCTGCGATCGTCGGGAATGCGGTTCCGTCTGCTCCCTCGTGGAAAATCTTGTACTCGAAATCAGCCTGTGCCTGATACTCGGTGCAGCCCGGTTTCAGATTCTTCATCACGAATTTCAGCGCGTCGTCGGTGATCTTGATTGCCTGGCGGACGAGAGCGATCTCATCCTCATCTTTCTGCATCCGCAGTGCTGCGATGACAGGAGCAATGTTTTTAATCGGTCTGCCTGGAAATTTCTTTGCGAACTCCTCTGCCTTTACCATGTTGTAATCCGGCAGATCCTCGACCTGATAGCGGTAGCAGTCGAAATACAGGGTTCCGATGTCCTCGCGTGCCATCAGACGGTTTACCATACCCTCAAAGGAATCCAGGAAACGAACGTCGTCGATTCCGGTGATCTCCTGTGCCTCGGATACGGTTACTTTTCTTCCAAACCATCTCTCCTGGTTCAGATCCGCTTCCTCGATAAACAGAATGGATTTCTCCTCTTTTGCGGTCTTTTTCATCATCAGGATCATGTGATCTCTGCGAAGGCCGGTCAGATAGAAAAAGTTGCGGTTTGCTTCAAACGGCAGATATTCGTCTGCGCTGACATGCAGCTCGATTCCAGAAAACAAAAGCAGTGCGGAATCCTGGTCCATTTTATCAAAAACCTGTTTTCTTCTTTCTGTAAAGTTCATCTGTCTTTCCTCACTTTCTTTTAGAGCCTGCCAAGATCTGTTTTCGGCTCCTCTACTAAGATAACACGTTCGTGCTTTTTTTCCTACCTTTTTCCTGCTTTTCTATGAAAATTCTTATTTTATTCCGCACCTTCCAGTCCTTTGACAACTTCCAGCGCTTTTTCGAGCTGCACATCGCTCGTCGCGTCATCCGGCAGCTCCACCTCGACATCCGGCGCGATACCGACCTTGTGGATGTCGTTGCCGAGCGGCGTGTAATAATGGGCAATCGTCAGCTTCACCACACTGCCGTCGGAGAGCTGGAATGTGTTCTGGACAATGCCTTTTCCGAATGTCGTCGTTCCGACAATCGTTCCGATGCCGTAATCTTTGACTGCTCCCGTGAAGATTTCTGCCGCACTTGCCGTATTTTCATTGACCAGCACGACGAGTGGAATCGAGATCGGGGTATCGCCGTCGCAGGTATACTCTTCCCGTTTTCCATTTTTATCCTCGGTATACACGATGAGTCCCTCCGGCAGGATCTGGCGCAGGGTGTCACAGACTGCCGTCACGAGGCCGCCCGGATTGCCGCGCAGATCGATGATCAGGCGCTCCATGCCCTGATCCTGCAGTGACTGGTATGCTTTCTGGAACTGCTCGGAGGTAAGCCCTGTAAACTCGCTGATGGCCAGATAGCCGATCTTGTCGTCCAGCATTTTACCGTCTGCCACAATCGCCGCAAGCTTCTCTTTTGTGACTTCCGTTTCAATCAGATCCGCCTCGCCTTCCCGCTCGATGGAAAGCGTCACGGTGTCGTTCTCGCTGTTTTTCAGAAGACCGACCGCATCGTTGAGGCTTAAGCCTTCGAGTGTCTGCCCGTCAATCTTCACAATGCGGTCATCCGCCTGAATACCGGCCTTCGCCGCCGGGGTATCGTCCTGTACGCCGGTGACCTGCAGCTTATCGCCGTCCAGCGTCACCGTAACACCGATGCCCTGATAGTAACCCTCCTGCGCTGTCTTGATCGCTTCGTATTCCTCTTTCGTGTAATACGTAGAATACTTGTCGCCGAGGCCGCTGATCAGCCCTTTATACATCGCATTCGACAGCTCTGTGTCATCCACATCGCCCGCGTAAAGCTGGCTGATCATCGCTTTGATCGCCGCCGTCTTCCGCCACGACCAGAAGCCGCCGGGGTGGTCCGCACTACTTCCCGGCCAAAGAAACGTTGTTCCGACAAGCACGATCATTACAATCGCCAGCATGGAAATCATGCCCGCAAAGTAGCTCTTCCGCATCTCATTTTTTCGGTTTTTCTTTCTGTTTCTGCGCTTTTTCGGTTTTTCCTGCTCTGCCGCTTTTACGCCCTCTTTTTCTTCCTTCATCAGTTCTTCCAAAATATGCCTCCCAATCGAAAGATCCCGGAATCTTTTGACGGATTCCGGGACTTATTTTTACTTTATTATATTGTCTAATCCTATCAGACTTTCAAGTGTTTTCGAATCGTAAAGATACTGCCGACAAGTCCGATTCCCATACCGAGAATGAGTCCGACCGGAAGCAGAATCCGGAATACGGCCGATACCGGCATGAATGCCATAAAGTTCGACAGTACGCTGAACTCCGTCATAACGTAGCTGATGACTCTGTTGTATACAACGTACAGCAGCCCCAGCGGAATCGCTGCTCCGACAAGACCGATCAGGATACCCTCGATCAGGAACGGAGCCCTTACAAACAGGTTCGTCGCACCGATCAGCTTCATGATACCGATCTCCTCTTTCCGGACCGAAATACCGATCGTGACGGTATTGCTGATCAGGAAAACAGATACGGCAAGAAGAATCAGGATGATCGCGATGGAAACGTAGCCAATGACACGGTTCATCGTCGTCAACGTTGTTGTTGCACCCTCGGCCTGTTTAACCTCACGGACACCGTCCAGCGAGCGGATATACTCAGCCAGTGCATCCTGCGTCTCTACCTGGTATACGTAAACCTCGTAGTGAGCAGAAGTTGCAAGCGGGTTGTCGTTTGGCTTAAAGCCGTCCTTGTATTCCTCTTTTCCTTCGAAATACTGTTTTGCAAAGTTTTCCCACGTCTCATCCGCGGAAACATACTTACATTCCTTGACCACATCGGTCTTGGCCTTGATCTCCGTTCCGATCTCATCGATCGTCGCCTGATCCACATCTTCATTGAAGAAGACGGTCATAGATACGTCTGTCTCGGCATTTTTTACGATGTAGTTAAAGTTGATGACAACCGCAAAGAAGATACCGAACAGAAAGATACAGGCTCCCATGGTTGCGATGGATGCCAGCGAGAACATCTTGTTTCTCCAGATGTTTTTGACACCCTGTTTGATGCTGTAGCCCAGTGTACTAAACCTCATGGTACTCGCCCTCCTTCTCATCGCTGACTACCACGCCTTTTCGCATGGTAATAACGCGTTTTTTCATGGAGTTGACGATCTCACGGTTGTGGGTTACCACAAGAACGGTCGTTCCTCTGTTGTTGATTTCCTCCAGGAGCTTCATAATCTCCATGGAGTTTCCCGGGTCCAGGTTTCCGGTCGGCTCGTCCGCCAGAAGAATGTCAGGCCGGTTGACAATGGCTCTTGCCACGGCAACTCGCTGCTGCTCTCCTCCGGAAAGCTCCTTCGGGAAAGATTTGTACTTCTCTGCCAGTCCGACCAGCGTCAGGACTTCCGGCACGCGCTTTTTGATGACGCGGTTCGGTTTCTCGATGACACGCTGTGCGAATGCTACGTTTTCATAGACATTCCGGTCTTTTAAAAGGCGGAAATCCTGGAATACGACGCCGACACCGCGGCGGTATTTCGGCACTCTCCAGCGTTTCATTTTATTTAAGATCTGTCCGTTTACCTTAATGGTACCGGATGTGGGCTCGAGTTCTTTCAAAAGGAGCTTGATCAGCGTCGATTTTCCAGAACCGCTGTTTCCCACGATAAAGACGAATTCCCCCTTCTCGATGTGTAAGGATACGTTGTTGACGGCCGGCTGGCCTTTCGCGTAACTCTTACTTACACTATCCAATGTTATCATGCAATTCCTCCTTCAAGGGTTCTCGCTTAATAATCGAGCGTTTCCATGTATTTCATGTACTGCACAACCATAAGCGCAATCTTGAATGTGATCGCATCTTCAAAAACTCTAAGATCGAGTCCCGTGCTCTTCTGCAGCTTATCCAGCCGATAGACAAGGGTATTTCGGTGTATATAAAGCTGTCTCGAGGTTTCCGAGACATTCAGAGAATTTTCAAAGAATTTATTGATCGTTGTCAGTGTCTCTTCATCAAAGTCATCCGGCGATTTGTTGCCAAAAATCTCTTTGATGAACATTTTGCACAGTGGGATCGGAAGCTGGTAAATCAGACGGCCGATACCCAGTGAGCTGTATGCATAGATATCATTCTCAGCGGAGAAGATTTTTCCGACGTCCATCGCCATTCTGGCTTCTTTGTAGGAACGCGATACTTCTTTGATCTCCTTGACAATGGTACCGTAAGCAACGTGGGTTTTCCCCTCCTCATCTCTTCCTGCTGCTTCCAGAATGGTGGCTGCCACTTTGTTCATCTGGGCATAATCCTCACCTGGAGCAAGTTCCTTGACGATGATAATGTTTTTCTCATCGACGGCAGTTATAAAGTCACCGGATTTGGTACCGAGCAGACTCTTGACGCTTTCCAGCGCCCCGCTGTTTTTATCCGGATTTGTCTCAAGAATAAATACAAGGCGGCGTGCTTCCACTTCAATATGTAACTTCTTCGCCCTGTTGTAGATGTCGACCAGCAGCAGGTTGTCGAGCAGCAGATTCTTGATAAAGTTGTCTTTATCGAAGCGCTCCTTGTAGGCGGTAAGGAGGCCCTGAATCTGGAAGGTAACCATTTTCCCGATCAGGTGAATGTCATCGTTTCCGCCTTTTACAACCAGAATGTACTCCAGCTGGTGTTCATCGTATACTTTAAAAAACTGATAATTTTCATGGTCTGGATCTGCCTGAGACTGCGCAAACGTTACAATATCATTCTGGCTGATCTCAACCTCCGGAAACGTCGTTACCAGAACCTTTCCTTCTACATCAGTCACGCAGAGTTCGACACGCGAAATATTTTTGATTCCCTCAATGGTACTCTGTAAAATCTGATTTGAAATCATATTTTCTTCCCTCTTTCATCCTATAGTTTGTCTCCGGCTGCACCCGCTTTCATTGCCAGGCATATCCACACCCCTATGGTTCTGCGCCTGATGCAAAGTACCTCACAGATATACTTATTTTAATACAAAATAGACAAAAAAGGAAGAGAAAACACAACATTTATACCACAAAATACGTAAAAAGGTCAGGAGAAATCCGTCTGGAAGCCCTCTCCTAAGACCTCTCTTGCATCCGACACAACGACAAACGCGTCCGGATCGATCGTTCCTACGATCTGTTTGAGCTGCGGGATCTGTTTTTTGCCCACAACACAGAATACCATCATACGCTCTTCGCCCGTGTACATTCCCTTGATGTGGATGCCGGACGCGCCGCGGTCGAGTTCTTTCATGAGCTCATCGGCTACCTGCTCCGGATGCGCGGTAATGATAAACGCGGATTTCGCATAATTCATACCTTCCATCAGGGCATCCGTCATTTTCGTCGTCACGTAGATTGCCACGATCGCATAGAGCGAAGCGTGGATACCGAAGACAAAAATACCGGCGATGACGATGATTCCATCAAGCACCTGCATAACCTGTGCAACGGAATAGTGGCGCAGCTTTCTCTGGATCAGAGCCGCCATCATATCCGTTCCGCCCGTCGTACCGTTTCCGATGAAGACGAGGCCGATGCCTGCTCCCATCAGAACGCCGCCGAACAGTGCGGAAAGCATCCTGTCATCCGGCACCAGCTGCAGCACCGGGAGAACGGCAATCCAGAACGTATTCATCAGGGTTCCGAAGATGGTTTTCACCAGAAAATCGCGGCTCATGCGGATTCCGAACAGAAAGAGCGGAATGTTCAGCACAAGGTTCGTCACCCAGAGCGGAACTCCTTTTCCGAACAGCATCTGGCTCAGTTGTTTGATGACGATTGCAAGACCGGAAAATCCTCCGGTAACAAGCCCCGCCGGGTCGTAAATCGAGCTGGTCGCAACCGCCATGACCGCGGTTCCCAGCGTAATCAGCAGATAATCTCTCCACTGCTGTTTGTTCCGTATCCAGTTCATGAACTTCAACCGTCCTTTTCGCTGTTATATTTTGTTACCATCCACTTGAACGTATTCTTCTTTAGCAGAGTTCCCCACCAGCTCGTTTTTATACCGGCCTCGTTCTGCAGCGTCGAATGCTCGCCAAGGCTCAGCCAGATTTTTGCGCTGATTTTGCTGCTGTTTTCCAGAACGAAACGATCCTGCCGCGTTCCTGCAAGGCCGCTCACAATCACGTCCGTCGTCTGGCTGTTGATCTCGTTGACCAGGCTGTCAAACGCGGATTCCTCCAGCGTCTCGACAACAGCACCGCCTCCGATCTCAATGCCGGGATACGTTTCTGTCAGATATTTCTGCAGTGTCTGCAGTTCTTCTTCAGTGTCGCCCAGTACGAAAATCCGGCTTTTTTTCTGAATCAGTCCCCAGAAAAAACGGGCGATGAACTCGTTCGTCTCCACTTCCTCATAGGACGGCGTCTCCGGGTCGATTCCTGCTGCCTCCAGCACTTCGGTTTCCCCGATGACCGTCAGATCCAGATCTTCGATATACTGTTTCCACGTCGGTTCCTTGCTCGCCTGCATCAGCATCTGCATTGTAACAATCCCGATGGTGTTCAGCTTATCGTTCGAGAGGTATTCCTCTGCAATCTCCATTGCCGCATCGACGCGGTAATGTTTCAGCTTCACACCTAAAATTTCCAGTTCTGCATTCATTGTTCTGTATACTTCTGTTTTCCTTCGAAATCCAGAAGCGTTTCCTCCATGTTTTCCTGCCGTTTCTTCCGGCAGCGCTGTCCGCCCTTTTCTTCTGGCAACAGCTAATCTCCATTATACTAAAAAAAGAGGCTGTTGTCAAAAACAGCCTCTTTTTCTGCCCTGTTTTCACAGAATTTTTACAATTTAGCGGATCGTCTGCGGATTGTTTCAACTCACAGTCGGTATTTTCACGGAGTCTGACATGTCGAAAATAGTTCGACTGTGACTTGCCTCATGTCAGTGGAGGATACCGATTTCTCTCCGCCCGCCACTGCCGTTGTGTTTCTTTTAACAATTCATCCCACCGCTTTAGAAGTGGGAGACTTCTTGTCTACTAGGGTTAAACCTCAAACATCAGATCGCCGTAGGACGCATCGGCCACATCTCTTTGTCTACGATCATCTCCAGTTTGTCAACCGGTGCACGGAGTGCCTCCATAGCCGGAGCAACTTTCTCGTAGTAGTATTTTGCTTTTGCTTCGCCGTCTTCCATCTCGCATCCTGCATTCTCGATTGCGATCAGCTCGTCGAGTGCTTTCTGGGTTTTCTCAAGCAGTGCACTTGTCTCGTTCAGCAGATTTTTCTGTACACCAACTGCTGTAACACCTGCTGCGGTGATGGTGTTGATAGATCCAGCCAGGGAAGTCGCATATTTGATGACTGCCGGGATGATCTGTTTGCTTGCCATGTCGATCATGGTCTTTGCTTCGATGTTGATGGTCTTTGCATAGTTCTCGAATTTAACTTCTGCACGGGATACCAGCTCTGCCTCGGTGAATACTTTGAAATCGCCGAACAGTTTGATTGCGGTATCAGTGGTCAGTGCCGGGATTGCGTACACCATGGATTTGATGTTCGGAAGTCCTCTTCTCTCTGCCTCAGCTAACCACTCATCTGCATATCCGTCGCCATTGAAGATGATTCTCTGATGCTCACTTAAGTTCTTCTTGATCAGATCATGGACAGCGTCCTCGAAGTTTTCAGCGCCTTCTAGTACATCGCATGCATCGCGGAATGCTTCTGCAACGATGGTGTTCAGTACGATGTTCGGAGCTGCAACGGAATCACGGGAACCAACCATACGGAACTCGAATTTGTTTCCGGTGAAGGCGAACGGTGAGGTTCTGTTACGGTCGGTAGCATCTTTCTTGAGATCCGGAAGTGTCTTAACACCAGTCTCCAGAACGCCCTCTTTTTTGCTCTTTGTTGCATTTCCGGTGCTGATGAGCTGCTCTACAACATCCTCCAGCTGCTCTCCAAGGAATACAGAAATAATAGCTGGCGGCGCCTCGTTAGCTCCCAGTCTGTGATCGTTTCCCGGATCGGCTGCGGACTCACGAAGCAGATCTGCGTGAACATCAACGGCTTTCAGAACGCAGCTTAATACGAGCAGGAACTGAATGTTCTCGTGCGGTGTTTTGCCCGGCTCAAGAAGGTTGATGCCGTCATCTGTGGTGATGGACCAGTTGTCGTGTTTACCAGAACCGTTGACACCTGCGAACGGTTTCTCATGCAGCAGGCATTTCAGTCCGTGCTGGCATGCAACTCTCTTTAAAGTCTGCATAACGAGCTGGTTGTTGTCAACTGCTACGTTTGCCTCGGAATAAATGGAAGCCAGCTCGTGCTGTGCCGGTGCAACCTCATTGTGCTGTGTCTTTGCTGTAACACCCATCTTCCACAGCTCAATGTTGACATCCTTCATAAAGGAAGCAATTCTCTGACGGATGGTTCCGAAATAGTGATCGTCCATCTCCTGTCCTTTTGGAGGCATTGCGCCAAACAGGGTACGTCCGGTGTAGATCAGGTCTTTTCTCTGCAGGAATTTCTCTGCATCTACCAGGAAGTATTCCTGCTCCGGTCCTACGGAAGGAGTTACTTTCTTGGAAGTGGTGTTTCCGAACAGTTTTAACAGACGCAGGGACTGTACATTCAGAGCTTCCATGGAACGAAGAAGCGGTGTTTTCTGGTCAAGCGCCTCTCCTGTGTAGGAGCAGAATGCAGTCGGAATGCAGAGGGTTGCGCCTGCTGCGTCCTGACGAACGAAAGCCGGTGAGGTGCAGTCCCATGCTGTATATCCTCTTGCCTCAAAGGTAGCACGCAGTCCACCGGACGGGAAAGAAGATGCATCCGGCTCGCCTTTGATCAGCTCTTTACCGGAGAAGCTCATCAGTACTTTGCCGTTCGGCATCGGTGCTGTGATAAAAGAATCGTGCTTTTCTGCAGTTGCACCGGTCAGCGGCTGGAACCAGTGTGTATAGTGTGTTGCTCCTTTTTCAATTGCCCATTCTTTCATCTCATGTGCAATCGTATCTGCAGTAGCAAGATCCAGCTCACCGCCTTCTTCGATGATCTTTTTCAGCTTCTTGTAAACATTTTTTGGAAGACGTTCCTGCATTACAGTGTCATTGAATACATTTTCGCCAAAAATTTTGGCTGGATTTACATATTCTCCCATTTTCTTTCTTCCTTTCCATTTGTGAATTTTGCGATGCGACCTTCCCGCCGGATTCTAAAAAGATCCTAATACAAGAAAAAGGAGTTCTCAAAAAGGTAGCTAAAAAAGCTATATTTTTTGTAGAACGCCCTTGTTTTACATTCGCATATGGATTTGATTTCCAACTGATACTAAAATAACTCAAAAACCCCAAAAACGCAAGTGCTTTTTTGAACTCAGTCCCTTTTTCGTATTATTTTACAAAACTTTCCTAATTCAGGCGAAAAAATTAGCGGATTCGATGAAAGCTTTCGCGGCAGTCGTCAAGGTCTCGTACAAGCACGGACTTTGACTCGTTGCTCGCGAAAAAAAATACTGTGCGGACCCTGAGGAGGAAGTCCCCCAGGAATCCTGCACAGCATTTTCGTGCTTAAACTCAGGCTTTGTTTGCAGAACCGAACAGTTCGATTTTCTCTCTTACAGTAGCTTTGATAGCTTCTGCGCCAGGAGCAAGCAGTTTACGAGGATCGAATCCTTTACCCTGCTGATCTTTTCCCTCTTCGATGTATTTACGTGTAGCTGCTGCGAATGCAAGCTGGCACTCTGTATTTACATTGATTTTGGAAACGCCAAGGTCAATGGCTTTCTTGATCATGTCATCCGGGATACCTGTACCACCGTGAAGAACGAGCGGCATAGTTCCTGTCAGCTCCTGTACAGCTGCCAGAGTCTCAAAGCTCAGTCCCTGCCAGTTAGCCGGGTATACACCGTGGATATTGCCGATACCTGCTGCAAGCATATCTACACCGAGGTCTGCAATCATCTTGCACTCGTTTGGATCAGCGCATTCGCCCATACCTACAACACCATCTTCTTCTCCACCGATAGAACCAACTTCTGCTTCCAGAGACATTCCTTTCTCTTTGCAAACAGCTACCAGTTCTTTTGTTTTTGCAACGTTCTCTTCGATCGGATAATGAGATCCGTCAAACATGATGGATGAGAAACCTGCTTCGATGCATTTGTAGCATCCTTCGTAGGTTCCGTGGTCCAGATGCAGAGCAACCGGAACAGTGATGTTCAGTTCTTCGATCATAGCTTTTACCATAGCAGCTACAGTTTTGAAACCTGTCATGTATTTTCCTGCACCCTCAGATACACCAAGGATAACTGGAGAATTCATCTCCTGTGCGGTAAGAAGGATGGATTTTGTCCACTCCAGGTTGTTGATGTTAAACTGACCAACTGCATAGTGGCCAGCTTTTGCTTTGTCCAACATTTCTTTTGCTGATACTAACATAGCTCAAATGACCTCCTGTGTCTGTAATTGTGCCGTGTACCGTTTTCAGGCTTACGGCATGCTTGTTACTTTCATAACTGGTTTTATTATACAATATCTTTCTGCAAATGCCAAATGGTTTTCGTAGCGAAATCCATTTTTTTGCACTTTTTTGTGAAAAACTTATCAAAAAGCCGTGCCTACTTATTGTTCAGAACCAGTTCCATGGCATGTTTGCGCGCTTCGATGCAGACATAGCCGTGATCTCCGCCGTATTCGCCGTCCAGAGTCCAGGAAATCTCCTGGTTGGACTCGATGATGATGCGGTCGGTCTTGAACGAATCGATGAGGTCTGTGTGATCCTCCTGCATCAGCAGGGACGCAATGATCTCATTCAGTTCCAGCGGGTTTTTCGGGCGTTTGATCAGGGTTACCTCGAAGAGTCCGTCATCCAGGCGTACATCCTGTCCCGGCAGGTTTTTGAAGCCGCCGACGGACTTGGCATTCGTCACCATACCGTAGATATACTCTCCCTCAAAGGTTTCCCCGTTTGCCTCGACTTTAATCCAGTACGTCGGCACATTCCAGATCCGTTTGGATCCCTCCAGCAGGTATGCCAGATGGCCGAGAATGTTTTTCATGTGCTGGTCTGTCTCATAGGAAACATCCGTGAAAAGGCCGAATGCAGCGATGTAGACAAAGCTGTCGTTGTTGAACGCTCCCACATCACAGGAATACAGGTTTCCCTCGATGATATCCTTTGCCGCCTGTACCATATCTTTCGAAATAGAAAGACTGTTTGCAAAGTCATTGGTGCTTCCGGCCGGAATATAACCGATCGGAACGCGCTGATCCACTTCCATCAGACCGCTGACAACTTCATCCAGTGTTCCGTCGCCCCCGCTGCAGACAACGAGATCCACCTGCGGCGCAAGCTCCTTTGTCTTTTCGAAACCATCTCCGACTGCCTGCGTCGGGTGGACAATGACCTCATACCCGCCTTTTACAAAAACATCGATAATTTCAAACAGTTTACTTTTAATCTGTGCTTTTCCGGAAAACGGATTAAAAATAAACAACATTTTTTTCTTGCCTTCCATGCAAATGCTCTCCTTTGTATCCCATTTTAGCTGTTCTGTATTCTGTATTGTACCTTATTCGCAAAGCAGATGCAACCCCGTACATTGCCACAATTTCGCAATTGTGTCATATAAAATATGATATACAACAAAACAGGAGCCACCTATTAAGAGGCAGCCCCTGCGGATTTCAAAACTATTTACAGATTAAACCAGCTCGATTACAACTTCCATAGCTGCATCACCTTTACGCGGTCCGATCTTGATGATACGGGTATATCCGCCGTTACGGTCTGCATATTTCGGAGCGATCTCATCGAACATTTTCTGTGGCATATCGATGGACTTGGTGTTTTTCTTGCGTCCTGCTGCTTCGGTCGGAACCTCTGTTACAGGATAGAAGAAGCTTGCCATCTGACGTCTAGCGTGAAGTCTGGACGGAAGATCTTTTTTGATCTCTTTCTGAACTTCATCGTATACGGTAACTTTTTTGCCGTCTTTTACTTCTTTCACACGTTTGCCATCAGCATCTTTACGAGCTACTTTAGCAGTAACGGTAACGGTCTCAAAGTTATCTTTCTCTTTTACAGCCAGTGCGATCATGCTTTCAGCGATCTTGCGGATCTCTTTCGCTTTGGTCTCAGTGGTAACGATTTTTCCGTGATACAGAAGGTTGGTTACCTGGTTTCTTAATAATGCTTTTCTCTGGTCAGATGTTCTGCCAAGTTTTCTATATTTTGCCATTTTAAATTTTCCTCCATTTGTGGAACCCACAAGTCATGCTGCCTCGGACTTACTGACAGGGGGTTTTCGTCTACAAATCAAACGGAAAGATAAATCGCTGTGATTTATTCTCCGTCCCCAGGACTCAGTGACAGTCCCAGTTCTTTCAGCTTTGCAAGTACCTCTTCCAGAGACTTGCGGCCCAGGTTACGAACCTTCATCATGTCTTCGGAAGTTTTGTTGCACAGCTCTTCTACGGTATTGATACCGGCACGTTTCAAGCAGTTATAGGAACGCACGGAAAGCTCAAGCTCGTCGATGTTCATCTCCAGAACTTTCTCTTTCTCATTGTCCTCTTTCTCGATCATAACTTCTGCTGTCTTCGCATTCTCAGACAGATCGATGAAGAGTTTCAGATGCTCGCTTAAAACCTTAGCTGCCAGGCTGACTGCCTCGTCCGGATCCAGTGTTCCTCTGGTGTAAACATCCAGTGTCAGTTTATCGTAATCGGTAATCTGACCTACACGGGTGTTCTCCACTTTGAGGTTTACACGCTCAACCGGTGTATAGATAGCATCCACAGCGAGAACGCCGATCGGCATGTCATCGCTCTTGCCTTTGTCAGCACTGATATAACCGCGGCCTTTTGTGATCGTCAGCTCCATGTACAGCTTGCTGTCCGGGCCGCCGTTCAGGGTTGCGATTACCTGATCCGGATTCATGATCTCAATATCCTGATCTACCTGAATATCGGATGCTCTTACAACTCCCTCGCCCTCGAACTCAATATAAGCAACTTTTGCTTCGTTGGTTACGCTGTTATTGCGGATTGCAAGGCTCTTCAGGTTCATGATGATTTCTGTAACGTCTTCTTTTACTCCAGGGATGGAGCTGAATTCATGAAGAACGCCCTCGATTTTAACCTGGCTTACTGCTGCTCCAGGGAGGGAAGAAAGCATAATTCTGCGAAGAGAATTACCTAATGTGATACCGTAGCCTCTTTCCAGAGGTTCAACCACAAATCTGCCGTACTTCTTGTCATCAGAAATCTCAGTAATTTCAATTTTCGGTTTGTTAAAATCAAACACTCGAAAGCCCCTCCTTTTAAATTGGTTGGCTCATTACTCATGGGAATAAAGCCTTCCGCGTATGGCGATTCTTTATTTAGAATACAGCTCGACGATCTGCACTTCGTCAACCGGAACATCGATCATTTCGCGGGTAGGACGCTCTTTTACAACACCTTTGAGTGCCTCAAGATCAGCCTCGATCCATTCTGGAGTCAGACGGCCGCCTGTAACCTCTACGATGTCTTTATATCTCTGAGAGGATTTTTTACCCTCTTTGATTTCGATGGTATCACCAGCGCTTACAAGGTAAGACGGGATATTTACCTGTTTGCCGTTAACCAGAACGTGTTTGTGGTCAACGATCTGACGTGCTTCTTTTCTGGTTCTAGCCATTCCCATACGGAACAGAACGTTGTCCAGACGGAGCTCAAGAAGGATCATCAGGTTCTCACCAGTCTGTCCTTCCATTCTGTCAGCCTTTTTGTAATAGTTAACAAAAGGTTTCTCCAGAACGCCGTAGATGAATTTTGCTTTCTGTTTTTCTCTTAACTGAAGACCATACTCAGACATTTTTCTGTTTGCTCTTTTCAGCTGTCTTGTGGACTTCTTATCAATTCCAAGATATACAGGATCCATTCCGAGGGATCTGCATCTTTTCAGGACTGGTACTCTATTTACTGCCATGTTCTTAACCTCCTAATCAGACTCTTCTACGTTTTGGTGGGCGGCATCCGTTGTGCGGAACCGGTGTTACGTCGCGGATGCTTGTAACTTCAAGACCGCATGCCTGAAGGGCACGGATTGCAGCTTCACGACCTGATCCTGGTCCTTTTACCATAACGTCAACAGTCTTTAAGCCATGAACCAGCGCTGCTTTGGTAGCAGTTTCTGCAGCCATCTGAGCTGCGTATGGAGTAGATTTTCTTGAACCTCTAAATCCCAGACCGCCGGCACTTGCCCATGAAAGAGCGTTTCCTTCTGCATCAGTCAGTGTTACGATTGTATTATTGAAGGAAGACTGGATATGTGCCTGTCCGTGTTCAACGTTTTTTCTGACACGACGTTTTGTCGTTTTCTTTGTCACTTTTGCCATTTTAAAACTAACCTACACTTTCTTAATCTTATATTGGACTACTGGTTAAATTATTTCTTCTTATTTGCAACAGTTCTCTTAGGACCTTTGCGGGTTCTTGCGTTGGTCTTTGTTTTCTGACCACGAACCGGAAGGCCTTTACGATGACGGATACCTCTGTAGCATCCGATCTCCTGCAGACGTTTGATGTTCATAGCGATTTCTCTACGAAGATCTCCCTCTACAACCTGAGTCTCATCGATAACTGCGCTGAGTCTCTTTACTTCATCGTCTGTCAAATCTCTGCAGCGTGTATCTGGATTTACTCCAGCCTCTTTTAAGATACGATCTGCACTTGTTCTACCGATTCCGTAGATATAGGTCAGACCAATCTCAACACGTTTGTCTCTTGGTAAGTCTACACCAGCTATACGAGCCATGTACTTTGTCCTCCATTTTTCTAAAACATTAATATTTTCCTAATTGGGATACAGGTATGCGTGTATCCAGCCGTGTTCGCACGACCTTTCTCCTTCTGCCACCTGACAGATCGGAGTATTAAGCAATATTATAAGGGATGTCTGCGCTCCGCGCGTCCACCCGCCGGAGGTGTCCTGGCTGCAACTTGCCAGGTGTCTCACTTTATAATATTAACAGCAGAACAACGCATTCACGCGCGTCCTCGCTGCAGCCGCACTTAAAATCTGCACAATTACGATCAAGCCTAATGACGGATTAGCCCTGGCGCTGTTTGTGCTTTGGATTCTCACAAATGATTCTGATGCTACCTTTTCTTTTGATAACTTTGCATTTCTCGCAGATCGGTTTTACAGAAGATCTAACCTTCATGATGAATCCTCCTTTCTTTGCTCCTTAGCGCCCCGTGTAGGGGAATTTTCTGTTGTAAACTTTTGGAATGCGTTTTCTTTTTGTGGGTTAGAAAAAAGTCCACGCGCAAAAGTTCGTTTTATAGTATAGCATTTTGTTCCCGGAAATGCAAGAAATTTTTTACATATTTTTTCATTTTTTTTTGCTCTTTTTCTGTGCATTTTTTCATCTCTCCCACTGGTAAGAAAAAAACAGGCGGGACAGATTTCTCTTCTCTGTCCCGCCTGTTTTTTACAGGTAACATCTTTTTTTGCATCATGATCCTGAGTTCAGCGGTTTGTATTTGCTTGCGCATACGGATTCTGATTTTACTACATTTCCGCTTGCATCTTTATAATCACGATACGTTACATTACTCATCTCATCGATCTGCTCTACCCTTGGCTCAATGGTATAGTCGTTTTCTTTTGTTCCGAGAATTTTTACGGTCAGTGTATCACTGCTGTCCATATTCATCACAATTTTCACCGGATACTTATGATTATTTTCAAATTTGAAATCCGGTGAATCCCAGAATACGGTTGCATCCATTCCTGACGGCACATAATGTACCGGCATCGAATGGTTGGCTCTTTCCAACACATCAAGGTCTGTATACAAAATAGCGGAAAACAGTGTGGAAGACACCTGGCATTCGCCTCCTCCAAGTACCTGGACGACTTTGCCATCCTGATAGCCTGCTGCCTCCTGGTATCCTTTTTCCGCCGTTGTATCACCTACGACACCATTAAAAGAGAAGGTTTCTCCCGGCAGAACGATCTGTCCGTTGCAGATAGATGCCGTAAGTCCGACGTTGTGAATTCTTCCGCTCGTTCCACCTGCTGCGCTGGAGCTGTAACTTCCAAGCGTGTCTTTAAACAGATTTGCGTTCATCTTCTCGGTTGTAATCTCCGGCTCGGTAAAGGTAAACGGAATCGTGATATCCGTATTTTCTTCTGCACTCTCATACTCGGCTTTCGCACTGTCCGCATCCATTGAGGTTCCGTTTTTCGATGCCACAACGGAATATCCGTTGTCCGGATCCAGCGTCGCATTGACCGGCTCGGTATAAATCTGGCTTGCAATTCCGGCAAAATCCGGCTCCGTCAGCTGATTTTCTGCCGTCGGGCAGGAAATTACATCCTGGAAATTCATTGCTGTCACATTCGTCTGGATCTGCTGTTTTAAAGCATCCACATCCGGTCTGGTTCCTGAAATGCCTTTATGCACGATCAGGCCGGTATCTGTTACTTCATATGTAGTATCCTGCATGGAGTTGTAATCCTGAATGCCGGATGCCTGTACAATTCCTTCCACCTCATCTGGATGGGCCACAGTCGGCTGCACATCATAGGAAAGTTTCTCTGCCTTTCCCCGTTTCATCTCGACCCACTCCAGACCGCGAACCAGAAGATTTCCATGGCCTTTTTCATATGCTTTTTCAATTTCTGCGGAAGCATCCATCCCCAGCATTGGAAATACGTTCATCGTATACTGCTGACCATCCAGCTCAACGGTAACAGCTGTATCTTTATAATCTTCTTCAAACTTCTGTTCCACTGTCTGTGCAGCTTCTTTTTTGCTCATTCCCTGAATGTTTACTCCGTTAATAGAAGCATCTGCCAGATTTTGTCATCCTCGATGATCAGACAGAAGATTCCATATGCAGCGGCAAGTAAAACAATCACTGCAACTACGCTCAATGCTGCAACAAGGCCTTTTTTCTTTCTCTTTCCCATTTTTGTCATTGCACATTTTCCTTTCCTGTTATCTGTAAAGAGCAGCGATGCCATTGCTGCAGATCCGAATTATTTTTCAGACTGCAGCCTGCTGTTTCATAAAATGTTTCCTTGATTTCTGCCGGTGCATGGATTTTACCACACCGCCCAGGAGACCCTTCCCGGTAAAATTTCCCCGTAAAGTTTCTCTATTGCATTGTATCACATTATTTTGAGAATTCAACCAAATATTTCAACTTCACACAGAATTCACGAACATATATTCTTCTGTCGCTTTCGAGCCCTCATCTGTCATTTTCACGGTTTTCCGGCCGCTCTTTTCTCCTGTCTTTTCACTTTTTCTTTTTTCTTCTGACGGTTTAAAAATTTTGTTTCAAAAGTGCACAAATTCTCCTGGTTTTTACAAAAAGTTTTCATAAAATTTTATACTTTTTTCATTGCTTTTTCTATTAAAATATTGCATAATACATCTGGAAGGTTTCAAAAGGGACTGAAAAGAAATTCAGATGCCCGCCGCCGCGGATGCTGCAGGGTTTGCAGACTGGTGCTTGCTTTGTGGCTGTCAGAAATCTGAAGGCCGGTGATCGAAATCTTTGTTCTGTAGAACGGTTACTGTTATTGGGGATGAATACAGAGAAACACATACAGAGAAAAAGCCATCCGGCATGCCGGATGGCTTTTTTTATCGTATTTCTTATTTATCTCTCCAGATAATACGTCCCTTGTCCAGATCGTATGGGGACAGCTCGATGGTTACTTTGTCTCCCGGGAGAATACGGATAAAGTTCATACGCAGCTTTCCACTGATATGAGCTAATACTACGTGTTTGTTCTCCAGTTCTACTTTAAACATTGCGTTTGGTAATTTCTCGAGGACAGTTCCCTCTACCTCAATTACATCTGCCTTAGACATTGATTAATCCTCCTTCAACTCTTTGCAACTTTTTTCTTTTAATGCCTTACGGATATCTTCATCACGAACCGCATCCGTCATTTCGTAATCCGGCTGTACGTGAATCAGCTTCTTCTTTTTCGGCCGGTTGGCGGTACGGATTTTTCCGTCCACTAGGAATACGTATGGCTCCTGTACATCCGAAATCACATACAGCTTTCCTTTATCGTGGCCGGCCAGGCTTCTGGCAAACATTCCTTTCACAATCGGTTTCATAAATCCTCCTCCGTATGCGAAAGTGTCAGAATTTCCGGTTCTCCCTCCGTAATCAGAATCGTGTTCTCATAATGTGCGGCAAGAGAGCCGTCTTCTGTCACAACGGTCCAGTCATCATCCAGCCATCTGACTGCATAGCCTCCGGCTGTGATCATCGGCTCGATGGCGAGCGTCATGCCAGGCTGCAGACGGACGCCGCGGCTTGGCTGTGCGAAGTTCGGCACTGCCGGATCTTCGTGCAGGTGCGTTCCGATGCCGTGGCCTACCAGGTCGCGGACAACGCCGTAGCCGAAGCTCTCTGCGTATGCACCGATCGCCGCCGAAATCTCATGAAGATGATGGCCTGCTTTTGCGTATTTGATTCCTTCAAAAAAGGCCTGGCGTGTTACTTCCACCAGTTTTCTTGCCTCCGGCGAGATCTCACCGACCGCGTGTGTGCGGGCTGCGTCGGAATGGTATCCTTCATAGATAAGTCCCGCATCCAGGCTGACAATGTCGCCCTCTTTCAGAATCCGTTTTTTACTTGGGATTCCGTGAACCACTTCTTCGTTCACAGAAACGCAGATCGAAGCCGGATACCCATTATAGTTTAAAAAGTTGGGAGTGCATCCGAAGCTGCGGATCATCTCTTCTCCGAGCTTGTTGATTTCCCAGGTTGACATTCCCGGATGGATGGCGCGGCCTAATTCATCGTGTACCTTCTCCAGCAGTTCACCGGCACGGCGCATTTTTTCAATTTCCCGGGCAGTTTTAATTGATATGGACATCCTTTACGCTCCTAAAATCTTTACTATATCCTGAAATACCACGTTGATATCCTGGGTTCCGTCAACTTCCACCAGAACATTGGCTTTCTTATAGTAGTCAATCAGAGGCTGTGTCTGAGCATGGTATACAGACAGTCTCTTCTGTACGGTCTCAGGTTTATCGTCATCACGAAGAACCAGCTCGCCGCCGCAGGTATCGCATACATCTTCTACCTTTGGTGCGTTAAATTCTACATGATACGTTGCTCCGCATCCGATGCAGGCACGGCGTCCGCCCATACGGTGAACGATATTTTCATCCGGTACTTCTACATTGATTGCGTAGTCAATTTTCTCTCCGCGTGCTTCCAGGGCTTTGGTCAGTGCCTCTGCCTGCGGAATCGTTCTTGGGAAGCCATCCAGCACGTAGCCCTTTGCTGCGTCCGGTTTGGAAATACGGTCTACAACAAGATCGCAGGTCAGCTCGTCCGGAACGAGTTCTCCCTTGTCCATGAATGCTTTCGCTTTCTTTCCAAGCTCGGTTCCCTCTTTGATATTTGCGCGGAAGATATCGCCGGTTGAAATATGAGGAATCTCATATTTTGCAGCGATCTGTTTTGCCTGCGTACCTTTTCCGGCACCAGGTGCCCCCAACATAATAATTTTCATGCGCTTTTCCTCCCATGTTTGAATTTGCAGCAATCCGCTGCGTGTAATTTACCCTATTATACCATAAAGTAAACCACAATAGCAAAAATTTTCTCTGTTAAAGCCTCTTTAAAAGCGCTTTAAACAAAAGAAAGGGCCTGTCTTATCCAGACAGTCCCTCTTATGCCTTAATCGTTTAAGAATCCTTTGTAATTGCGTACCAGCATCATGGATTCAATCTGTTTTAAGGTTTCCAGAATTACGCTGGCAATAATGATCAGAGAAGTACCTCCAAAGGATACATTCGCTTTGAAAAATCCATTAAAGAAAAATGGAATCACTGCAACAATGGTAAGACCTGCTGCACCGATAAAAATAATATAGCTGAGCAGATTGTTCAGATAATCTACCGTGGATTTACCCGGGCGGATGCCTGGGATAAAGCCGCCCTGTTTTTTCATGTTATCTGCAACTTCCATCGGGTTGAAGGTGATGGAGGTATAGAAATAAGCGAAGAAAATAACAAGGACAATGTAGAGAATCAGGCCCAGCGAAGCAACTGGATTGGTTTTGTCAAACCAGTTGTTGGAATTCAGCATCTTGATCAGCGTTCCGCCGATGCCTTTGATATCCGACTTTCCGACAAACGACAGGATAATCGATGGGAAAGACATGATGGATGATGCAAAGATGATCGGGATAACGCCCGCTGTATTTACCTTCAGCGGAATATTGGATGACTGTCCGCCAACCATTTTTCTTCCGGCCATTTTCTTGGAATACTGTACCGGAATTCTTCTCTCAGCGCCATTCAGGATCAGTACCAGCACAACAACAGCGATGATCACAACAGCGATGATAATCCACATCAGCAGACCACGCGCGATGGTTTTGCCTTTTACGAAGGTTTCGTAAAGGGTTACCATATCCTGCGGGATTCTGGAAAGGATGTTGATTAACAGGACCATAGAAATACCATTTCCAACGCCCTTGTCGTTGATCTGTTCTCCCACCCACATAAGGAAGGCAGAACCGGCTGTCAGAGCTGCCACTACAACAATCACATTAACTGCGTTAAAAGTGGTGAGGAGTCCCTGGCGTCCAAAGCCTACTGCCATGGCAACAGACTCAAACAATGCAAGACCTACTGTCACATAACGAGTAATCGCAGTCATTTTCTTTCTTCCCTCTTCGCCGTCACGCTGCATTTCCTCAAGTCGTGGAATTGCAATGGTGAGCAGCTGAATAATGATGGAAGAAGTAATGTACGGTGTAATACTCAGAGCAAAGATGGAGAAACGGTCGAAACCGCCGCCCGTGAATGCATTCAGGAAACTGAATGCCTCATTCGTATTATTTGCAAAATAATTCGCAAAAAAGCTTGTATTGACACCCGGTACAGGCATCTGAGAGCCTAACCGGATGACAACAAGCATCATAAGCACATAAAATATTTTGCGACGAACATCTTTGACCTTAAATGCATTGATAAAGGTCTTAAACATTAGATCACCTCGACTGTTCCACCTGCCGCTTCAATTTTTGCCTTTGCGCTCTCGCTGAAAGCATTTGCTTTTACAGTGAGTTTTTTGGTGACTTCACCGTTTCCAAGGATTTTTACGCCATCTCTCGGATTGGAAACAAGACCAGTCTCAATCATAGTTTCTACGGTTACAACAGCTCCGTCCTCATAACGATTCAGAGCATCTACATTGATTCCAACGATTTCCTTGGAGTTTCTGTTTTTGAAACCTCTCTTCGGAAGACGTCTGTATAAAGGCATCTGACCACCTTCAAAGCCCGGTCTCGGTGCTCCGGAACGTGCTTTCTGTCCTTTGTGGCCTTTACCTGCTGTTTTACCATTTCCTGAACCATGTCCACGGCCTCTGCGGAAGTTATCGTTCTGTCTGGAACCTTCAGCCGGCTGTAAATTAGATAAGTCCATTACGGTACCTCCTTATGCTTCTTCTACTTTAACCAGGTAAGAAACCTGATTAACCATGCCGCGAACTGCTGCGTTATCCGGCAGTTCTACCGTCTTGTTAACTTTTTTCAGACCCAGTGCTTCCACGGTTCTTCTGTGTTTCGGAACACATCCGATCGGGGATTTCACCAGTGTTACTTTTAATTTATCTGCCATTTTTCACATCCTCCTTAAGCAAAGATCTCGTTTGTAGATTTGCCGCGAAGTCTTGCTACTTCTTCTGGAGTCTTCAGCTCAGACAGACCAGCGATGGTAGCCAGAACTACGTTCTGCTTATTTCTGGATCCAAGGGATTTTGTACGGATGTTCTTAATACCAGCTAACTCGATTACGGCACGGGCTGGGCCACCAGCGATGACACCAGTACCTTCAGGAGCTTTCTTCAACAGAACCTCTGCGCTTCCGAATTTACCTACGTAGTCATGAGTGATACTTCCGTTCTCATTGATTGCTACGCTTACCAGTTTCTTCATAGCGTCTTCTTTACCTTTGCGGATAGCTTCCGGAATCTCGCTGCTTTTCCAAGGCCTGCGCCTACGTGTCCATTGCCGTCGCCGACAACTACTAAAGCTGTGAAACGGAAGTTACGACCACCTTTAACAACTTTTGTAACACGCTTAATTGATACGACTTTTTCTTCCAGTTCGAACTGGCTTGCATCAATAATTGTATGCTTCATGTGTTCTTTTCCTTCCTTTCTTAGAATACCAGCCCAGCTTCTCTAGCTGCGTCTGCGAATGCCTGGATTTTTCCCTGGTAGATGAATCCGCCACGGTCAAATACAACTTCAGTAATACCTGCTTCTACAGCTTTCTTTCCAAGAACGGTTCCAAGATATGCTGCTGCATCTACATTGTTGGTTTTCTCAAGCTCTGCTTTAACATCTTTCTGAAGAGTAGAAGCAGAAACTAAAGTATTTCCAATCGTATCGTCGATAATCTGAGCATACATATGGTTATTGCTGCGGAATACACACAGACGCGGACGCTGTGCAGTACCTACGATATGATTACGTAATCTTCTATGCTTTTTCTGGCGCATCTGCGCTCTTGATACTTTACTAATCATGTTCACACTCTCCTTAATTATTTCTTACCAGTCTTACCAACTTTACGTCTGATCACTTCATCAGCATACTTGATTCCCTTGCCCTTGTATGGCTCAGGTCTTCTCTTGTCTCTGATTTCAGCGGCATACTGGCCAACTTTCTCTTTGCTGATACCGGAAACAATGATCTTGTTGCCGTCTACAGCGGAGGAGAGTCCTTCCGGATCGATCATCTCTACCGGATGAGAATATCCAAGAGACAGAACTAATTTGTTGCCCTGTTTTGCAGCTCTGTAACCTACACCGTTTACTTCCAGTGTTTTGGTATAGCCTTCGCTAACACCAATTACCATGTTGTGGATCAGAGTTCTGGTCAGACCATGAAGAGCTTTCATTTTCTTCAGATCGTTCGGTCTTGTAACTACTACGTGTCCGTCTTCCAGTTTGATGGTCATTTCAGACGGGAGAGTTCTCTCTAATGTTCCTTTTGGTCCTTTTACTACAACGTGGTTGTTTTCCTGGATGTCTACTGTTACACCTGCAGGAATTGCCACTGGCAGTCTTCCAATACGTGACATACCAATTTCCTCCTATTAACTTAGATTTTCGGAGAGAGCCTTACGCTCTCTCTGTTTTCAGTTGCTTTGTTTCGTTTCAGATTACCAAACGAATGCCAGAACCTCGCCGCCAACCTGCAGCTTGCGAGCTTCTTTATCGGTGATAACACCCTGGTTTGTGGAAAGAATAGCGATTCCAAGTCCGCCAAGTACTCTCGGCAGCTCATCTTTGCCAACATAGATTCTCAGACCCGGTTTGGAGATTCTCTTCAGACCGGTGATGATCTTCTCGTTTTTGTCAGCGCCGTATTTCAGGGTGATGTGCATATTCTGGAATGCACCCTCATCGCTGAGTTCATATTTTGCAATGTATCCCTCGTTTACCAGGATATCAGCGATTGCGATTTTCATTTTGGATGCCGGAACATCTACTGTATCATGTTTTGCAGTGTTAGCGTTACGGATTCTTGTAAGCATATCTGCAATCGGATCACTCATACTCATTTGAATTTGCCTCCTTCTAAAATTTTACCAACTAGCTTTCTTAACGCCAGGAATCTGGCCTTTGTATGCTAATTCACGGAAGCAGATTCTGCAGATTCCGTATTTTCTTAAATATGCGTGTGGACGGCCACAAATTCTGCAACGATTGTATTCTCTTGTAGAGAATTTAGCTTTGCGCTGCTGTTTGATTTTCATTGCTGTTTTAGCCATGAATCAATTCCTCCTATTACTTTGCGAATGGCATGTTGAATAATGTCAGTAATTCACGAGCTTCTTCATCTGTGTTAGCAGTGGTAACGAAGATAATGTCCATACCTCTGACTTTATCAACTTTATCATACTCGATCTCTGGGAAAATCAGCTGCTCTTTGATACCAAGAGCATAGTTTCCTCTGCCATCGAAAGCGTTCGGATTTACGCCGCGGAAGTCACGTACACGAGGCAGTGCCAGGTTGATCAGGCGGTCTGCGAACTCGTACATTTTCTCGCCACGAAGGGTAACTTTGCATCCGATCGGCATACCCTCACGGATTTTAAAGTTTGCTACGGAATTTTTCGCTTTGGTGGTAACTGCTTTCTGTCCGGTGATAGCTTCCATATCACTGATTGCAGCGTCCAGAAGTTTAGCGTTCTCCTTAGCTTCACCAACACCCATGTTGATTACGATTTTGGAGAGCTTCGGCACTTCCATCACGTTTTTGTATCCAAATTTTTTGGTCATTGCATCAACGATCTGCTCGTTGTAAAGATCTTTCAGTCTACTCACGGTTTTGCCTCCTCTCTTCCTTAATCAATTACTGCGCCGTTCAGCTCTTTTGCTTTTGCAACGCGGGTTCTAACAGCTTTTGTTTTGCCGTTTTTCTCAACCATCTCAACTTTGATTCCAACGCGGGTCGGAACTCCTTTTACAACCAGCATTACGTTGGATGCATCGATAGGAGCTTCTTTGTTAACGATTCCGCCCTGCTGATTGCTCATAGACGGTTTCTCATGCTTTGTAATCATGTTTACGCCTTCAACAACAACACGGTTGTTCTTTACGTCAACGCTGACTACTTTGCCGGTTTTGTCTTTATCTTTGCCGGCGATTACCTTTACGGTATCGCCTTTTTTAATCTTCATTGACATAGCTGTCCTCCTATAATACTTCCGGAGCTAAGGAAACAATCTTCATGAACTGTTTCTCACGAAGCTCTCTGGCTACTGGTCCAAAAATACGGGTTCCTTTTGGAGTTTTGTCATCTTTGATAATAACTGCTGCGTTCTCATCAAATTTGATGTAAGAACCGTCTTTACGACGAGCGCCTTTTACGCTTCTTACAACAACAGCTTTTACTACGTCACCTTTTTTAACAACGCCGCCTGGTGTTGCATCTTTGACCGAAGCAACGATTACATCACCAATGTTGGCATATCTTCTTGTAGAACCGCCCATAACACGAATGCATAAGATTTCTTTTGCACCGGTGTTGTCAGCGACTTTCAGTCTAGTTTCCTGCTGAATCATGCTGGTATTCCTCCTTTAGCATTCTGATCTCTTATTTATTTCGCTTTCTCAACGATCTCCACAAGTCTCCATCTCTTATCTTTGGATAAAGGTCTTGTTTCCATAACTCGTACGGTATCACCTACATGGCACTCGTTGTTTGCATCGTGTGCTTTCAGCTTATATGTGCTTTTTACAATTTTCTTGTACAGAGGATGTTTTACATGGTCTTCGATGGCAACCACGATAGTCTTATCCATCTTATCGCTGACAACTTTGCCCACGCGAGTTTTTCTAAGATTTCTTTCTTCCACGATATTTTCCTCCTAATTACTCAGCTGCGTTTGCCTTCTGGGCAATAACAGTCTGGATTCTTGCAATATTTTTGCGAACCTCTTTGATTCGGCTTGTATTGTCAAGCTGGTTGGTTGCATTCTGGAATCTTAAATTGAAGAGTTCCTTTTTAGCAGCTACTAATTCGTCATTCAGCTCAGCTGCGCTCTTTGTATTTAAATCTTTTACAAATTCGTTAGTTTTCACTGTTATCACCGCCTTCTAAGTCTGCACGAGAAACAACTTTGCATTTACATGGTAACTTATGCATGGCAAGACGTAATGCCTCGCGGGCTGTTTCTTCCGGAACACCTGCGATTTCGAACATTACACGGCCTGGTTTTACTACTGCTACCCAGTACTCCAGAGAACCTTTTCCGGAACCCATTCGGGTTTCAGCCGGCTGTGCGGTTACTGGTTTGTCCGGGAAAATTTTGATCCAAACTTTACCACCACGTTTGATGTAACGTGTCATGGCGATACGGGCTGCCTCGATCTGGTTGGATTTGATCCAGCATGGCTCAAGGGCTACGAGACCAAATTCACCGTAGTTAATTTTGTTTCCTCTGAGGGCTTTACCCTTCATGGAACCACGGAACTGTTTACGACGTTTTACTCTCTTCGGCATTAACATAATTAATTCTCGCTCCCTTCCTTTTTAGTTCTGGTTGGAAGTACTTCGCCATTGTAGATCCATGCTTTTACGCCAACTTTACCGTAAGTGGTATCTGCTTCAGCGAATCCATAATCGATATCGGCACGCAGGGTCTGCAGCGGAATAGTTCCCTCGCTGTAGAACTCGGTACGAGCCATATCAGCTCCACCAAGACGTCCGGATACAGATGTTTTGATTCCCTTAGCGCCAGCTCTCATCGTACGCTGCATGGTAGACTTCATAGCACGACGGAAGGAAATACGGTTTTCCAGCTGTAATGCAATGTTCTCAGCAACGAGCTGTGCATCGCGGTCCGGTCTTTTTACTTCTTTGATATCTACGATAAGCTTTTTGTCAGTCAGTTTCTGAACTTCAGCTTTTACTTTCTCGATCTCTGCTCCGCCTTTACCGATAACAACGCCCGGTTTTGCGGTGTAGATGATAACTTTTACTCTGTCAGATGCTCTTTCGATTTCGATCTTGGAAACACCTGCGCTGTACAGTTTCTTCTTCAGGTATGTGCGGATGTTGTAGTCCTCTACGAGGTTATCTGCGAAATCACCCTCGGCATACCATTTGGAATCCCAGTCTTTAATAACACCGACTCTCAGGCCGTGTGGATTAACTTTCTGTCCCATGACATGTCCTCCTTATTTCTCGTCTAACACAATCGTGATGTGGCTGTTTCTCTTCAGGATTCTGTAAGCTCTGCCCTGTGCTCTCGGATGAATTCTCTTCATGGTCGGAGCCTTGTTAGCGAAGCACTCAGCTACATACAGGTTTTCTCTGGAAAGACCGTTGTTGTTCTCAGCGTTTGCGATTGCGGACTCCAGCAGTTTTTTCACTACGCTGGAGGCATATCTCGGGTTATAAGTTACAATACCAAGTGCGGTTGTTACGTCTTTACCGCGGATTGCATCTAAAACAAATCCAGCTTTCTGCGCAGACATTCTAGCGTAGGATAACTTTGCAGACGGTCTGGTATCTTTGTTAGCATTTCTTGCTCTTTTAATCTGACTTCTATGTCCTTTAGCCATTGCTAAAAAACCTCCTCTCTCAAATCATTCTACTTAGCGGACGCCGGATTTCTTCTCGTCCTTGCCGTGACCTCTGTAGGTTCTGGTTGCTACGAACTCACCGAGTTTGTGTCCAACCATATCCTCTGTAACGTATACCGGCACATGTTTTCTTCCGTCATGAACAGCGATTGTGTGTCCAACGAATGACGGGAAGATTGTAGAACGACGTGACCAGGTTTTAATGACTGTTTTATCTCCTGAAGCGTTTGCAGCGTCAACTTTCTTTAACAGGCTTTCATCTGCAAATGGTCCTTTTTTTAATGAACGAGACATCGTTTACCTCCTTATTTCGATAAAGCTTTTCCATCGCGTCTTCTTACGATGTACTTGTTAGACTGCTTGTTCTTTGCTCTGGTCTTCAGGCCAAGAGCCGGTTTTCCCCAAGGAGTAGACGGGCCCGGACGTCCGATACCGGTCTTTCCTTCTCCACCACCATGTGGATGGTCATTCGGGTTCATGACAGAACCACGTACAGTCGGGCGGATACCCATGTTACGTTTCCGTCCTGCTTTACCAATGTTGATCAGGCTGTGCTCGCCATTTCCAACAACACCGATGGATGCACGGCAGTTGATCGGAACCATTCTCATCTCTCCAGACGGAAGACGAAGGGTTGCGTATTTACCTTCTTTAGCCATCAGCTGAGCGCCATTACCAGCTGCACGAACAAGCTGTCCGCCTTTGCCTGCATGAAGCTCTACGTTGTGAACCATGGTACCAACCGGAATCTCGGACAGCGGCAGGCAGTTTCCAGGTCTTACCTCTGCAGCAGCGCCGCTCATAACCTTCATGCCAACTTTCAGTCCTTCCGGAGCCAGGATGTATGCTTTCTCGCCGTCTGCATAGCAGATCAGAGCGATGTTTGCTGTTCTGTTCGGATCGTACTCGATCGATTTAACGATTGCCGGAACATCATCTTTTCTTCTCTTGAAGTCGATGATTCTGTATTTTCTTCTGCTTCCGCCTCCGCGGTGTCTTACAGTGATTTTACCCTGGTTGTTACGACCAGCGTTTTTCTTCAGGGACACTACCAGAGATTTCTCCGGTGTGCTCTTCGTGATTTCGTTGAAATCAGAGGAGGTCATGTGTCTTCTGGAAGGTGTATATGGGTTAAAGCTTTTGATTCCCATTACTTTGTTCTCCTTTCATTTCGTATCGCACTTATGTGTGCATATTTCGAACAGCTGCTAATTAAAGTCCTTCGAAGATTTCGATGTCTTTGCTGTCCTCGGTCAGAGCAACGATTGCCTTCTTGCTCTTTGCAGTTTTTCCAACTACCATTCCACGACGTTTGTTCTTTCCGTCCATGTTCATGGTGTTTACGCTTTTTACTTTTGTTCCTTCGAACATTTTCTCAACTGCTTCTTTAATCTGAGATTTGTTTGCTTCCGGGTGAACCATAAATGTGTATTTCTTCTCGCCCATAGCGTTCATGCTCTTCTCAGTTACGATTGGTTTCAGGATTACGTCGTAATATCTGATATCTGCCATTATGCGTACACCTCCTCGATAGATGCAACACTGCTCTTGGTTGCGATGATGGTGTTGTATTTCAGCATGTCGAATACATTGATGGTATTAACAGATGCAGTCTGAACGCCAGCAATATTTCTTGCGGAAAGTGCTACGTTTTCGCTGTCATCTCCGATGATTACCAGTGCGTTGTTTACTTTGAGGTTATCAAGCACTTTCTTCATCTCTTTTGTTTTAACCTCTGCAAGTTTCAGCTCATCAAGAACGATGAATTTGTTCTCCTGAACTTTGCTTGTCAGAACGGATTTTAATGCAGCTCTTTTCTCTTTCTTGTTCATTTTGAAAGAGTAATCTCTTGGTACTGGAGCGAATACAACTCCGCCGCCTGTCCACTGAGGAGCTCTTGTTGAACCCTGTCTTGCGTGACCTGTTCCTTTCTGTCTCCACGGTTTTCTTCCGCCACCGCTTACTTCGGAACGGGTTTTAGCTTTCTGAGTTCCCTGACGATTATTTGCAAGCTGAAGCACTACAGCCTGATGTACCAGATGCTCGTTGATTTCTACACCGAACACTGCATCATTAAGCTCCATGCTGCCAACTTCTTTGCCTTCCATATTTAATACAGATACGTTAGCCATTACGTGTGTTCCTCCTTTCAACGAACTTATTTACCGCATTTTACTGTCTCTTTGATGGTAACCATGGATTTCTTCGGTCCTGGTACAGCACCTTTGACTAACAGTAAATTGTTCTCTACGTCAACTTTTACGATTTCCAGGTTCTGTACGGTGATTTTCTTTCCGCCCATCTGTCCTGGCATTCTTTTTCCTTTGAATACCTTACTCGGATCGGAGCAAGCACCATTGGAACCTGCGTGACGATGATATTTGGAACCATGAGCCATAGGTCCTCTGGACTGACCATGTCTCTTGATGGCACCCTGGAATCCTTTACCTTTGCTTGTTGCAGTAGCGTCGATTTTGTCGCCTGCACCAAAGATATCGGCCTTGATTTCCTGTCCTAATGTATAGGTTTCAGCATCTTCAAATCTGAACTCTTTCAGATATCTCTTGCAGGAAACACCTGCTTTTGCGAACTGGCCTTTCATTGGTTTGTTCACACGGTTTTCTTTCTTCTCGCCGAAGCCTACCTGAATTGCACTGTACCCGTCGTTGTCTGCGGTTTTCACCTGTGTTACAACACACGGACCTGCCTGCAATACAGTTACCGGTACTAAAACACCGTTTTCGTCGAAGATCTGAGTCATTCCGACTTTTGTAGCTAAAATTGCTTTCTTCATTCCTTTTACCTCCTGTTTTATCTACAGCGGAACTTCCTATTATAAAGAAGTTCATTCTAGCGAACAGTTGATATAAGTGGAACACTATGACCCTTAGGGATGTTGATTCCTTCGAATGAGTGTTGCTTCTATATCATCTATTGCTTACTTAATTGATGGCCGGGGGCTGATCCCGGACTTTTTACAGCTGATCTTATTTGTTTTTCATCTTGATGTCGATGTAAACGCCAGCCGGCATTTCCAGTCTTGATAATGCATCCACTGTTTTCTGGGTAGGTGCGATGATATCAATCAGTCTCTTGTGGGTTCTCTGCTCGAACTGCTCACGGGAATCTTTGTACTTATGAACGGCACGAAGGATAGTTACTACCTCTTTCTTCGTTGGAAGCGGTACTGGTCCGCTCACCGTTGCTCCGTTCTTCTTTACAGTTTCGATAATTTTCTGTGCAGATGCATCTACTACTGATGATCATACGCTTTCAGTGTAATTCTCATTACTTGACTTGCCATAAAAAAAGTCGCCTCCTTTTCGCACTTTTACGAGTACGACAAGCGGTGACTGTACACTTACCCGTGTGTGTCCTGATGTTTGCACACGGTCGTTTCCACTCTTACAGGTGGACTTAATTGTGGGTACAGTGACTTGTCGCCAGTTTCTTTAACTTGACATTCGCTCCACGGAAAACCCGCTGTTTCTCAGCGGCAACCTCGCGCTTCAACGCTATCAATGTCACAACAGTTGTTAGTATACAAGAAAGCACGCGAAAAATCAAGGTTTTTTTTTATTTTTTTCGATTTATCCGTTTTTATGTAAAAAGAGAAATACAGGGGGGCCGTGTTGTGCACTTTTCCTATATTTCTCTCTTTTTTGACGTTTTCCAACTATTCAGAGCCCCATCTCGATTCCGCTGCGATGCATCTCGATGTGGCTTCTTGCCATATGAACAAAAAGAAAAGAACGTTCATTCATGCAAGCATGATTCGCGTTCTTTTCTTTTCGTTCGCATGGCTCTGAATAGTTACAGAATGTCGGAATAATCTAAGATTGTGATGCCGGTTGCAGGATCTTCAATGACTTTCGGGTCATCTCCGGCTGCGTGGGCCTTCTGGAGGAGTTCTTCCGCCGTGTAAACCGGCATGGCAAGTTCGATCGGCTCGGACGGTTCCGGTTCCGGCTCTTCGATGGTTTCTTCAAACTCTTCGATTTCTTCCACAGTTTCCGGCTCTGTAGATTCCGTTTCTTCGGTTTCTTCTGTCACTTCTTCCGCTGTTTCTTCTGCGGCAGCTTCTTCGACGATTTCCGTTTCTTCCACGGCTTCCGGAATTTCTTCGGTTTCTTCTCCTCTTACAAGGTTCTGCAGATCGACGGTATGAAAGGACACCTGCTCCGTTCCTTCTTCTTCCAGATCCGGAATTTCAAATTCGTCCTGTTTCTCTTCTTCTGCCGTTTTCTGGTCGGCTGCTCTCAACTGTTCGGTCATTTCCTGTTCTTCCCGTTTCTTTTTTTCTACCAGGGCAGCTTTCTTTCTGCTGCGAAGCTCTTCGGACGCTTTCTCATCGTCCTCGTCCTCGTCTTCTTCCTCTTCTTCCTCATCCTCTTCTTCATCACGTTTCCATACCTCGGAAAGGATGAACAGAATGACCAGAAACAGAATGGCAAGTCCGATGATCATGATTCCCTCTCTGCTCTGCGCCGCCATCGACAGAAAGCCGATCACCGGAATCGTGACGATCACTTTGCTCACGGTTGCTCTCACGGTAATTTCCGTTGTGTCTCCACTGATCACATTTTTTACGGATGCGGTTCCGACAGCGATGTCGAGGGACTGTATCGTATAGATATACTTTCCGGAATTGTCATCAACCAGGATTTTGTCTCCCGTCGCAACCGATGACGTATCTGTCTTCTTTGCGTACGTAACAGCGCCGCGGGAAATGTTGGTATTTCCCATCCCATCTGAGACAAGTGTCGTGATGCCGGCAAACGGCGGAATCACCAGTGCGCCTGCTGACAGGATTGCAAGCAGAAGCAGCGTATTCACAATTACCTTCAGTAATTTTGACATATTCAATTCTCCTTGTATTCTCAGTCTTTGCCCCCTATTATAACCCCTTTTCTTCGATTATGCAAGAAAACGTTACGCATCGTGTCCCGGCCGCCCGGTTCCGCGTGTCGAATTTTTCGATTTTTTCTTGAAGATCTGTCCTGTTTCTTCTATACTATATGCATAACCAAAGGGGGAATACTTTCATATGAATACACTGATCAAAACCATCGAAGATCTTTCCCTGAACGCATGGCCGTCTCACCAGATCGAGCTGTACGACGGATGGATTCTTCGTTTTTCTTATTTTTATACACACCGGACCAACAGCGTCGAGCAGATCGGGCCGTCCACGATTCCGGTGGAGGAAAAAGTGCAGTACTGTGAGGAGATCTACCGTCGCTGGGGTACACCGGCAATTTTCAAGATCAGTCCGCTTGTCAATCCGGGCTTTGATGCAATGCTCGCCGACCGCGGCTATGTAGTCCAGCACACGACGCACGTCATGACAATGGATCTGGCGAACTTTGCCAAAAAGGATCCTGCCGTTGCCGTGACCGTCAGCAGCTTTATCCCGCCGAAATGGATTGACAGCCTCTTTGCTTTAAAGAGCACGACGAACGTGATGCACCGCATGGTCGTTCCTTCGATGTACCGCGCCATTCCAAAAGAAACCATCTGTACCTCCATCCAGGATGAAACCGGAACGATCGTTGCCACCGGCCTTGGCATCCGCGACCGCGATTACGTCGGTGTCTATGCCATCCATGTGCATCCTGCGTACCGCCACCGCCACTACGCTTCCTCGATCTGCCGCACAATCCTCTCCGAGGGAATCCGGCTCGGTGCAACGAAAGCATATCTTCAGGTTGTCGAGGGAAACACGCCTGCGATCACACTGTATGAATCGCTCGGTTTTTCCTATTTCTATACCTACTGGTTCCGCGCGAAGAACGTGGTCTGATTTTCGTCTGATTTCACATAAAAAAGCATAGCAAAACGGCATGTCAAAATTTTCTGACATGCGTTTTGCTCTATGTTCATGCTATAAGTGCAGTAAGATTATTCAGCAGAAGGACTGCTTAAATATTTTTCAACGCCGTCCATGGCTTCGCTCTCGTCTTTTCCGTTTGCGGTCACGGTAACTTCCTCGCCATTGTCCAGACCAAGTGTCATCATACCCATAATGCTCTTCGCATTTACTTTTTTTCTGCCGCTCTCGACGTAGATTTCACTTTCGTACTGGCTCGCTACCTGTACCAGCATGGCAACTGGTCTCGCCTCCAGGCCGCTTGAAAGACGAATTGTGATTGGTTTCTTAATCATAATACTTCTCCTCCTTGTTTCCTTCGCAAATCTTCTGCAATCTCTTTTAGTTTCCTTAATCTATGATTAACTCCGGATTTACCAACAACCGGCGTTAACATCTTGCCCAGTTCCAGAAGCGATGCTTCCGGGTATTGTAAGCGGAGCCTTGCCATCTGCTCCAGCGGTTCCGGCAGAGAAGAAAAGCCTGTGATTTCTTCGATATACCGGATATCTTCGATCTGGCGGATCGCCGCGCTGACCGTTTTGTTGATGTTGGCAGTTTCACAGTTCACCTTTCGGTTGACACTGCCGCGCATTTCTTTTAAGATCCGCACGTTTTCCAGATTCATAAGTGCGATGTTGGCTTCCATGATGCCAAGCATCTCCACAATCTGTGCGCCTTCTTTCATATAAACCACATGGTGGTTTTTCCGGAGAACGATCCGTGCATCAATTCCAAAGCTTTTCAGAAGTTCCTGCACCTGTTCTGCTCTCGGCGCATCGGGGCAGACAATTTCGAGATGGTAAAACCGGTTGGGATCGCTGATGGAACCGGACGCTAAAAATGCGCCCCGTAGAAATGCCCGTTTGCAGCACTGGCGCTGTACCACAACAGCCGGAATCGGCATTGTTAACTGCCGGTCTGTCTCGTGTAACTTCACTGCCTGCAGAATCTGACGGGTTTCTTCCCTGTCATTTACGCGGATCAGATACGTATTTTCCTTCTGATTCAGCTTAACTGCAAGCTCTGCCTCTATATTAAATGTTTTTTTCAATAAAGTAAAGTACTTTCTTGCCACATACGCATTCTCTGTCTGAATCCGTATCGTCCCGTCCTTCTCGGAAATCTGTCCGCAGAGTGACAGGATCGCCGCTGTTTCCGCAATCTGGCAGTGGCGTGCCGTCGGAAGATGTCTCGATAATTCCTCTTTTACCTCGCTTGAGAATGACATCCTTCCACCTCTAAATTCCTTTTCGGATGGCGTCTTTTTCCAGATCCCGGTGCTCAATCCGGATTCCATAGTCCTTCGCGTTGGAAAGACGCCGGTACAGCTCGTTGGCAAGGGTTACGGAACGGTGTTTTCCGCCGGTGCAGCCGATACTGATAATGAGCTGATGCTTGCCCTCGGAAATATAATTCGGAATCAGAAAACGGATCATATCCTCTAATTTTTCCGCAAACACCTGCGCTGTCTCAAATCCCATCACATAATCCCGCACCGGAGCATCGTTGCCGGAGAGCGGGCGCATGCCTTCTACGTAGTAGGGATTCGGCAGGAACCGCACATCGAAAACAAGGTCCGAATCCGCCGGGATTCCGTATTTGAATCCAAATGAGAGCACGGTAATCATCAGATTTTTGAATTTCTGATCCTGCACGAAAATCTTATCGAGCTCCGCTTTCAGCTCTCTTGTGAGAAGCTGGCTCGTATCGAGAATGTAGTCCGCATCTTTTTTCAGGAACTCAAGTGCTTTGCGCTCTTTTCTAATTCCCTCATCCACCCGTCCAAGACCTGCCAGTGGGTGCGTTCTTCTCGTCTCTTTGTATCGTTTGACCAGCACGTCATCGGACGCGTCCAGAAACAGGATCTCATAGCAGATTCCGTTGATGCTCATCCACTCCAGAACATTCTGCAGGTCCGGGAGCGCCTGGCCGCTTCGGATATCGATTCCGACTGCCACTTTCTGGATTTCTCCGGAAGTACCGTCGGCGGTAAGCTGTGCAAATTTTTCAACCAGCGGGATCGGAAGGTTATCGACGCAGAAATATTCCGCGTCCTCCAGCATTTTCAACGCTGTACTTTTTCCCGCACCGGACATGCCGGTCACAATTACAAAACGCATGTTTTTTCTCCTTTGGTGGATAACGAAAATCAGAATTCCCCGAGGAACTGGATTTCCGGCTCAAGCTGTACGCCAAACTGTTCTTTTACTTTTGCCTGGATCTGACGGATCAGTTCCATCACATCCGATGCGGTTGCACCGCCTGCATTGATCAGAAAGCCGCAGTGTTTTTCCGATACTTTTGCACCGCCGACTGCGTAGCCGGAAAATCCGGCATCCATCACAAGCTTGCCTGCAAAATAGCCTTCCGGCCGCTTGAATGCGCTGCCGGCGCTCGGATACTCGAGCGGCTGTTTCTCTACCCGCTTGTTTTTCAATTCCTGCATGCGGGCAAGAATTTCTTCTTTATCTCCCGGAACAAGCATAAGTTCTGCTCCAAGTACGACGTAGCCTCTGTCTTTGATGACGCTGGCACGGTAGCCGAAGCCGAGCTCTTCTTTTTCCAGTTCCCGGATCTCACCTTCTCTTGTGAGTACAGTGACATTCTGTACAATATCCTTCATCTCTCCGCCGTAGCTCCCGCGTTCATACGGACGCCGCCGCCTAAAGTTCCAGGGATTCCGGAGGCAAACTCCATACCGGAAAGACCGGCTTCTCTTGCCGCCTGGCTGATGGATACAAGCATGCTTCCGGCTTTCGCCCGGATTCTGTTTCTTTCCACTTCGATTCCCTGAAAGTTTTTGTAAACCGAAAGAATCACACCGTGGTAGCCCTCGTCACTTACAACGAGATTGCTGCCGTTTCCGGTGACGAACCACGGGATCTCTTTTTCTTCGCAGAGAGCCACGATTTTTCTAATTTCTTCTTCTGTATGAGGAGCGACGAAATAATCTGCCGGACCGCCCACACGGAAGGTCGTATGATTTTTCATCGGTTCTGCGGTCTGTACCGCATCTTCCCCTGCAATTGCATAAAGTTCTCTGACAATCTCTTCTTTGATCACGATTTTTACCCTTTGCCGCATCTGCGGCCGAACATTTCATTACGAATTACTACGAATTACAGATTATACTTTTTAGACGCGAAAGCAGCCGACATCCCTCACTTCTTCGTTCGTTCTGCCAGCCGCTGTTTTTCTTCTTCGTCTGCCCGCCTTTTTGCAGGCTCACGGGGTATTCTACCACGAACCCTCAAAAAGTGCAACGAACTTTTTCGTTCCGGCTCTTTTTTCTATCAGATCTTCCGGATTGGTATCATTTCCTACATCAGACAGTCTTTTCCATGGATTCTCGCCGGGGTGACAAGCACCATCTGATTCATGAGATTTTCTTCTGAAAGAACGGCAACGCGCAGATATTCTCTCGTGTGTCCCGTCCAGTAATGGACGCCGTCGATCTCGACTTCTTCTTCCATGAGCACTTCCAGCTCTTTTCCGAGGAAGCCTTCCATATATTCCTGTCTCCGTCTCTCGTCCAGTTCCAGCAGAACATGGCTGCGCTTCGTCTTCTCCTGCTCCGGAATCTGGCCTGCCATCGCTGCGGCGCGGGTGCCTTCTCTTCTCGAATACTTGAAGATGTGAGTCTCGAAGAAATGAATGTCCTCGACAAAGGCGCGCGACTCTTCAAACTCCTCCTCACTCTCCTGCGGGAAACCGACAATCACATCGGTCGTCAGCGCCGGATTTCCATATACCTTACGCAGAAGATCGCATTTGTGTTTGTATTCTTCTGCGGTATATTTCCGGTTCATCCGCTTCAGTGTTCCATTGCTTCCGCTCTGCAGCGAAAGATGGAAATGCGGGCACACCTTCGGCATTGCGGCGATCGCCTCTGCAAACTCTTCGGTGATGATGCCCGGCTCCAGGGATCCGAGACGGATTCTTCTGATGCCGTCCACTGCATCAACAGCACGGATGAGGTCGAGCAGCGTCTCTTTTTCGCCCTCCGGGAAATCGAGTCCGTAGGAGGAAAGGTGGATACCCGTCAGCACTACTTCCTGATAACCGGCCTCTGCCAGACGTTTTACTTCTTCTACCACATCACTCTGGCGGCGGCTTCTGACTCTGCCGCGCGCGTACGGGATAATACAATAAGTACAGAACTGATTGCATCCATCCTGTACTTTCAGGAATGCGCGGGTGTGCTCCGCCGTTTTGCTGATCGAGAGTGTCTCGTACTCACGGTTGTGTGTCATATCCACGAGGAAGCTCTTACCCTCCGCGTTGGATGGTTTTCCACCGTCCTCACGTTCTGCCAGAAAGTTTTCCAGAATATCCACAAGATCTTTCTTCTTATTATTTCCGATGATCAGATCAATCGCCGTATCCTCTTCGAGTTTTTCCCCAGCCGCCTGCACATAACAGCCGCAGGCCACGACAACCGCATCGGGATTCATCTTTTTCGCTTTGTGCAGCATCTGCCGCGATTTCCGGTCCGCAATGTTCGTCACGGTACACGTATTGATAATGTAAACATCCGCTCCCGGTGCAAAAGGCACGATCTCGTACCCTCTGTTTTCGAGGAGCTGCTGGATGGCTTCCAGCTCATATGCGTTCACTTTACACCCAAGATTATGCAAAGCTACCGTTTTTTTCATGCCATACTCCTTTCTTCTTCATCTTTATTATTAAAAATCACGAAGATTCCACTTTATCTTTGTATGTTTTCGCATTGACTTTTTCCCCTCCAGACGGTAAGATAAAGCTGTTAAATGAGGGTAATAAATAATGTTAACCAAATAACAGGGAGGATTACAAACATGAAAACAGTACAGATTTCTCTTAATTCTATCGACAAAGTAAAATCTTTCGTCAACGACATTTCCAAATTCGATTTTGATTTCGATCTGGTATCCGGAAGATACGTAATCGACGCAAAATCCATCATGGGAATCTTCAGCCTCGACCTTTCCAAACCGATCGACCTGAACGTCCATGCTGATGGAGATGCTCTTCAGACCGTACTTGATGTTCTTGCTCCGTACATTGTATAATTACGATAGAACATAAGGGCCGCGCACTCGCCGCGGCTCTTTTTTTGTCTTTGTTTATCATCAGGACCGGATCTTGTTTTTCAGAACCCCCAAAACAAGATCCGGCCTTTTTGTTCTTTAAAGCAAGTTTTCCTTAGCAGACCTCGATCGTCTCTGCGGTAGAAACTGCGCGTTCCATCATCTCGTCGATCACGTCGTCCAGATGGCGCTCGGAGCATTTGATGACATTCAGGTTCGGTTTTGTCACCGGATGCTTTGCAACGAAGATCGTGCAGCAGTCCTCATACGGCAGAACAGATGTCTCGTACGTACCGATTTTTTCGGAAATATCGACGATCTCCTGTTTGTCGAAACCGATCAGCGGACGGAAGACCGGCATGGTGCAGACTTCGTTGGTAACGGCGAGGGAATGCATCGTCTGGCTTGCCACCTGTCCGATACTCTCTCCGGTGATCAGGCCAAGGCATTTGTCCTGACGTGCAAACGCTTCTGCGATCTTCATCATATAACGGCGCATGATGATGGTCAGCTCGTCGTGCGGGCATTTTTCGTAGATTGCAAGCTGGATCTCGGTGAAGTTGACCACATGCAGACGGATCGGGCCGCTGTAGCGTGCAACGAGTTTTGCAAGATCCACAACCTTCTGTTTGGCTCTCTCGCTGGTGTACGGCGGAGCGTGGAAGTAAACGGCATCAATCTTAACACCGCGTTTTGCGATCATGTATCCGGCAACCGGACTGTCGATACCGCCGGAAAGCAGCAGCATGGCCTGTCCGTTTGTGCCGACCGGCATACCGCCAGGGCCTGCGATGCTCTCGCAGTACAGATAAATCTTCTGACGCAGCTCGACGTTCAGATAGATATCCGGCTCGTGAACGTCTACTTTGAGGTTCGGGCAGACATCGAGGATGCGGCCGCCCAGCTCGCAGTTGACTTCCATTGTGTGCATCGGATAGTTTTTGTTCGCACGGCGTGCGCATACCTTAAAGGTTTTCTCCTCGGTCGGGTACAGCTCTTTCACGTAGGAAACCACTGCCTCTGCCAGATCTTCAAAGCCGGTGTCCTCTAAAATGACAACCGGGCAGATCTCGGCGATACCGAAAACTCTTGTCAGCGCATCGACAGCGCCCTCGTAATCAAAGTCTCCTTCGGTGTTGACATAGATTCGTCCCATCTCACGGGTGACCTGGAAATTTCCGTCTACCGGGGCAAGCGCGTGCTCCATCTGTACGCAGAGCGCTTTCTCGAACAGATGACGGTTCTTTCCTTTAATGCCGATCTCGGCATATTTTACCAGAAATGCTTTGTACATCATCGTTTTTTATTCTCCTTTTTTCTCAGCCAGATCGCGGAAGAACAGAGGATATTCCTCAGAAAATTTCTTCAGGATCAGGTCAGATACCTGACGCATCTGCGGATGTGCGGCGTTGGCGCTTCGAAGCCGGATAAAGTGGCGCCACTCTCTTAAGTTCATGGTCATGACGATCTCGGTTTTCAGGGAGTTCGGAAGAATGCTTCTTGCCTCCTCCGGCTTTGCTCCGAGTTCGAGCATCTGGAAGTAATACTGCTCTGCAGCTTCCATTGCTTTCTGCCATACCTCGTATTTTTTACGGTCGTTCTCGTCGTCCAGATCATAGGAAAATCCGGTTGCCAGATCGATACAGGTGATCTGGTTTCCAAATTTATCTTTCGAATAGTTGCAGTAGCGGGTGCTCTCCTGGCTGTAGCTTGCGATACGGTGGCGGACGATCTCATGGGTCACGCCGCGGTCGCACGTTACTTTTACGGTGATGGAGCCGTGCTCAATGACGGATTCATGGCCGCGTTTGATGATGCCTGCAATGAATTTCTCTGCAGTGCCTTCTCCAATGCGCTCCTCGCTCTTGTAGCAGACTCTTCCGATTTTCTCGATCCGGCGCAGCATATCCTCGTAGGATTCGGTGCTCAGGATTTCAATTTCCGGCTGTATTGTAATCATAATTTTCCTCTTTCTATTATTTCCTGGTAAATCTGCGCAGCATCGGCAGTACCTCGCGCAGCGTATCCAGGGTGTAATCAATCTGTTCCAGTGTCGTAAATTCGCTGAAGCTGAACCGCACGGCAGACTCCATCTCGGCTTTCGATGCGCCGATGGCAGTCAGCGTCGGGCTTCCGGCTCTCTTGTGTGATGAGCAGGCGCTTCCGGCGGAAACGTAGATCTGGCGGTCCTCCAGCGTGTGCAGCAGCACTTCACTACGCACATTTAAGAACGATGCATTGACAATCTGCGGCGCACCCTCTTCTTCCGGCATGCATGGATGACCACATCGTCCAGCTCCCGCAAGCCTTCGATCAGACGGTGTTTACAGGCACGCATCTGCGCAGTCTGCTCGTCAAATGCCTGTAAACGATCTCAGCGGATTTCGCAAGGCCTGCGATGCCCGGCACATTGTCGGTTCCGGAACGCATGCCGTTCTGCTGGCCGCCGCCTAAGATCAGCGGACGGATTTTTACTTTCTCATCAATATATAAAAAGCCGCTTCCCTTCGGTCCGTGGATCTTGTGGCCGCTCACGGAGAGCATGTCGATGCCCATCCGTTTCGGATAAATCCGGTATTTGCCGAACGCCTGGATCGCATCGACATGAAAATACGTTTTCGGATTTTTCGCCTTGATTCTGCGTCCGATCTCCCCGATTGGCTCAACAGAACCGATCTCATTGTTGACATACATAATCGAAACGAGAATCGTCTCCGGCGTGATCGCTTCTTCGAGTTCGTTCACATCCACAAGGCCTTCTTTATTTACCGGCAGGCGCGTAATACGGAATCCCTGCTCCTCCAGAAATGCCAGCGGTGCCGACACGGCCGGGTGCTCGATCGCGCTTGTGATGATGTGGTTTCCCGTTCTCTTATTTGCCATTGCTGTTCCGACGAGCGCCCAGTTGTCGGACTCTGTGCCACCGGAGGTAAAGAAAATTTCTTTTTCTTTGACTTTCAGAATCTTTGCCAGCGTTTCCTGGGCGGTTCTGATATATTGTTCTGCTTCTACCCCTTTTTGATGCATCGCAGACGGATTTCCATAATGATTTACCATCAGATCACAGACGAGATCTGCGGTTTCCTGATAAACACAGGTGGTTGCGGAATTGTCCAGATATGCTTCCATTATCTTGTTCGTTCCCTTCCTTCTAAAAGATACACCAGAATGGAAAGCACGGTCATTCCGGCCGTTTCCGTGCGCAGAATGCGCTTTCCGAGCGTAATCGGCTCTACCTTTTCCTTCATGGCCATTTCCACTTCCGCTTCGTCGATGCCGCCCTCCGGTCCGATCAGGATCGCAATAGATTCACCCGGTTCAATGGATTCCAGAATTCTTCTCGTTCCTTCCATCCCCTCTGCGTTCTCATACGGCATCAGGCGAACGTCTGATTCTGCCATCATTGCAAGCGCCTGCTGAAATGTAACAGGCATGTGTACCGTCGGAATCTGCATCCGTTTTGACTGCTTTGCCGCACCAAGCGCGATCGTCTGCCAACGCTCTGCTTTCTTTTCCGCCTTTTTCCGGTCCAGCTTCACAACGCAGCGTTTCATCTCCACCGGAACAATTTCCGTCGCACCAAGTTCCACTGCTTTTTGGATGATCAGTTCCATTTTGTCACCTTTTGGCAGACCCTGAAACAGTACAATTCCGGACGGGAGTTCTCTGTCTGCTGCTGTGACTTCTTCTACTGCGGCAAGAACCTCCCTTCCGGGAAATCCGAAACGGCACAATGATATTCCTTTTCGCCTCCGGTACTGACCAGTATTTTTTCGCCCGGCCGCATGCGGAGCACATTTTTGATGTGATTAACGTCACTGCCCGTGATGTGGACAGTGCCGTCATAAATCTGACTTTCTTCTACAAAAAAACGGTACATGAATCTGTTCTCTTTCTCTTCTGGTGTTTCGCTTTTCTTAATTTACATCGGTTTTCTTGCTGTAACAGAAACCCATTCGCCCTGATGTGTAACTTCAACCACTTCAAGTCCCGCTGCAACGACTGCCTCTTTGACAACTTCCTCTTTCACATCGAGAATGCCGGATGTGATATAAACAGCGCCCGGCTTCATCTGGTGTACGATTACCGGCGTCAGCGGAACGAGAACATCTGCAAGAATATTGGCGGTAACGATATCGTATTTCTCGTATCCGACTCTGTCCTGTACTTCTTTGTCATCAATGATATTTCCGATCATCATATCAAAAGCTTCTACCGGAATTCCATTGACTTCTTTGTTTTCCTCAACCGCAGGAACCGCACACGGATCGAGGTCTGTTCCGACCGCATGACGCGCACCAAGCTTCAGTGCAATAATCGAAAGAATACCGCTTCCGGTTCCGACATCAAGCAGCTCGGTATCCTTTGTCACATATTTCTTTAACTGACGGATGCAAAGCTGTGTTGTCTCATGCATACCCGTTCCAAAGGCTGTGCCCGGATCGATATGGATGATCATTTTATCCCGGTCTTCCGGCTTTACTTCCTCCCAGGACGGGATGATCAGAATGTCGTCCACATAGAACTGTTTGAAATACTGTTTCCAGTTGTTGATCCAGTCCTTGTCCTCTGTCTCAGACTCTGTGATGGTGCACTCTCCAAGGTCCAGGAACTCCTGCATTTCTGCAAGTGCCGCGCGGACATCTGCAAGAACCTTCTCCTTGTCCTCATCCACATCGAGGTAAAAATTCAGGTAGGCAATGCCGTCGTCATCCGGAATATCCGGCATGATATCTACGAACATCTGCTGTTTGTCGCTCTCGGTCAAAGGCTGTTTGTCCTGAATTTCCACGCCTTCGATTCCCACATCGGCCAGAGTAGAGATCACAATGTCTTCCACTTCCGATCTTGTTTTTAATGTAAATTTATTCCATTTCATTGTTTAAACTCCTTTTTGCGCTTCTCTTTTCCATACGTGCAAAGAAAACCACATTTATCATACACGATATCGTTCCTGTTGTAAATGTTATTTTCGGCTTTTACGGCCCGTCTCAATCCGAAATCTTTGTCAGAAAGCCATCTTTTTTCGCCTTCTGATAACGCCATACCAGCCGAGTGTGGATAAAATGCGAACCCCAAGATCTATCAGATTGAACCGGTACAGTGCCGTAAGATCTGCCCCAAGTGCCGTATACAGACGGACACCAAGCAGCGGCAGAACACTGTTGGTCAGCGTTGTAATCATCGTAAAGAGGCTGATCAAAAGCGAACGGTTCTTTTCCGGCGCGGCATTTAAGAGAATCTGTATCGTACAAAGTGCAACGGCACACTGCGGAGCATTCAGAACCGTCATCAGAACAATAAAAGCAACCCCGCGGTACGCCAGGGGCAGATGAGGAGCCAGAATCATGATAACCGGGCAGAAGCAAAGACCGATCCCGGCGAAAATCAGTGCAAAATCCGGCGATTTTTTCCGGACAACCTTCGCGATCATTCCAACTGCCGCAAGCTGACCGATATTGAAAACACCGTTGCAGATGGAAAGTGTCATCTCCGACATTTTACAGTATTTGACCTGTCCTAAATACCACATGCTCCAGTCAAGCTGCCAGGTGATATAGAAAAAGACCACCGGCACGAAAAACCAGCGCAATGCTTTATTTTTTCCCACACTTGTGATCGCCTCCAGCAGATCAGAAACAGAAAAACGTGAGGATGCCTTCCCCGCTTCTGCCGGAGCTTTGCCCTCCTCCTGCTGTTCCACCGGAATTTTTTTGATTGCAGCGGCCTGCAGCAGAACGCAGACAGCACACAGATAAAAGAAGCTTCGGAGTACCAGAAGTTTTCCATCGGCCGTGTGGCATCTTCCCATCAGAATCCCGCAGATCACCGGTGCAAGAATGCCAATCACAAACATGAACTGATTCCGAAAGGCATAGACATCGTTTCGCTGCCGCAGTGAAACCGCAGCACCGAACATTGCCTGCCACTGCGCATTGTAAATAGCAAGTGCCCCCGCAGTAAATGCCAGTGATACAAAAAACAGCTCCATACGTCTCTCGCCGAGTGCCGGTACACTTCCAAGAAATGCATAGCCGGCACACATCACAAGAAGCGTAAGCATCGGTATCGTCTTTGTCGACTTCAGACGATCCGCCAGAATTCCAAGTGGCAGCAGTGCTGCACACGCTACAATGTTCGGCACCATCTGGATAATACCGATCTGACTGTCGGTTGCACCCATGTTTGTTGCATACAGATTCAGACCGAAACTGTTAATCGATGTGATATATTGCAGAAATACACCCTCGACGGCAAACAGCAGCATGATCTGCGCAGATGGCGGCATCTTCTTTGCCCGGTAAAACAGACTCTTTTTCATTGCTTCATCCCCCATGCCTTCTTTTGTCATCTTCACGTTCCTGCCCCCTGCCGGATACGTAAAGATTCTGCTCTCATAATGGCAATTTCATGTTCAAATGTCAACAGAAATACCCGGATCCGATGTGAGAATTTTAACGGCATTTTCTGTCAATATTCACAAAAGAAAAAAGGGCATTCTTCCTGTTGAATGCATGGGTTTGGCATAAGAAAAAGGAGCCCCCGTTTTACCTGGGGCTCCGCCTATTGGAAATGTTTATAGCAATCTCAGAAACCAAATTCATCTCCCACCGCAGAACGTGTCTTCTTGCCGGAAGAGGATAAAAAAATTCAGAACTGCTTTTTGCGTTATTTTCGGGGTTTGCTATCAGAATTCGATCTCGCGCAGATATCTGTGCAAGGCATCCTGCCAGGTCGCAGTTTCTCGAATCCGTTCTCGGTCAGTTTCTCTTTGCTCATGCGGCTGTTGGACGGACGTTTTGCTTTTGCCGGGTACTGGTCAGAGCTTACCGGTGATACACTTACTTTTCCGTAAGCCGGATCGATCTCAGCGGCCTGTTTGAAAATCTCGCAGGCGAACTCATACCAGGAGCAGAGTCCCTCGTTTGTTGCATGGTAGCGGCCGTAGTTCTCTTTCTCTGCCATGTCGACAAGCAGGCGGGACAGGTCGTAGGTGTAGGTCGGGCTTCCTACCTGATCATCTACAACAGTCAGATGATCGTGTGTCTTTCCAAGGTTCAGCATGGTCTTGATGAAGTTCTTTCCGTTCACGCCGAATACCCATGCGATGCGGACGATGTAGAATTTTTTCACCCATTTCTCTACCGCGAGCTCTCCCTCGTATTTCGTCTGGCCGTATACGTTCAGCGGATGACGCTCATCATCCGGCTCCCACGGGCGGGTACCCTGGCCGTCGAATACGTAGTCGGTGGAGATGTAGATCATTTTGCAGTCAAGGTCATGGCAGACTTTTGCGATGTTCTCGGTTCCGACTGCATTGACCTGATGTACTTTTTCTTTTTTGTCATCATCCTCAGCAAGGTCTACAGCGTCCATGCTGCACAGTGGATTACGACATCCGGGTTTGCTTCGGTAATGACTTTTCTTACGCTTTCTGCATCGGTGATATCCATTTCTTCAATATCAACGCCGATTCCTTCATGACCGCGTTTTGCAAGTTCATTCATGACGTCATGGCCGAGCTGGCCTTTTACACCTGTTACAAATACTCTCATAATGGTTCTCCTTTTTTCTGATTTTGTTATCGTTATGTTTTGTCTGTCTCTTGTTTTTCAGTCTGATTTTCTGTTTGTACCATGAGTATAAAGGATGACGTTATGTCATGGTCAAGCACTTTTTTTCAAAAACTGCCCCGGATTTTTCTTCCGGGGCAGTTTTCTTCAACGCTGTTCGCTTTTATTTGTCGATATATTTTCCGTTCATCACGTCCATCAGGTACTGGCCGTACTGGTTTTTCTTCAGCGGCTCGATGTCGGTCAGAAGCTGGTCTTTGCCGATCCAGCCGTTCAGGTAACCGATCTCCTCGAGGCACGCAATCTTGCGGTGCTGATGGGTCTCGATGGTTTTTACGAAGTTGGTTGCCTCTACCAGACTCTCATGTGTACCGGTATCCAGCCAGGTGAAGCCCTGTCCGAGAAGCTCAACGTTCAGGCTGCCGTCTTCCAGATAGATCCGGTTCAGGTCGGTGATCTCAAGTTCTCCGCGCGGTGACGGTTTCAGGTTCTTTGCATACTCTACGACTTTGTTGTCATAGAAGTACAGACCTGTAACACAATAGTTTGATTTCGGTTTCTCCGGTTTCTCTTCGATGGAGATGGCTTTTCCCTCGGAGTCAAATTCTACGATCCCGAAACGCTCCGGATCATCTACATAATAGCCGAATACGGTTGCGCCTTTTCCGGTCTCAGCGTTTTCTACTGCTGCTTTCAGGCGTTTGTTCAGACCGTGTCCGAAGAAGATGTTGTCGCCGAGCACCATGGCAACGGAATCATCCCCGATGAACTCCTCGCCGATGATGAAGGCCTGTGCCAGTCCGTCCGGGCTTGGCTGTACCTTGTAGGAAAGCTGTACACCGAACTGATGGCCGTCACCGAGCAGTGCCTCGAAACGCGGGGTGTCCTGCGGGGTGGAGATGATCAGGATGTCGCGGATGCCTGCATTCATAAGAACAGACAGCGGATAATAGATCATCGGCTTGTCATAGATCGGGAGAAGCTGTTTCGATGTTACCATAGTTAACGGATAAAGACGTGTGCCGGAACCTCCGGCAAGTACGATACCTTTCATAATTCGTTACTCCTTTTTCGTATATGATACCTCTAGTATAACCTCATTCCCGGAAACGCGTCAACCCGTATCGTAACGTAACCGTTACTGTTCACTCAGCAGTGAAACACTTGCTGTTTCGCTGCGTAAGAACATGTTTCAGGTGTGAGCAACCCTCCTTTTGCGAAGCAAAACTTTAAATGAGGGTTGCGAATGTTACAGTTCGCTGGGCACCAGTGAACTGTAACACGTAACGGTGTGTGATAACTTTGTGACGTTTCTGTTATCAGCAGCTGTATTTCGTCAGTTTCTGGCGGGAATAGATCGAGCTGTTGCGGTTGAATACGTAGGCCGCGGTGCAGACAATAAAGAAATATGGCAGATAATCGTAGCCAAAAATCTCGCCGCCGATGAAAATAGCCGCCAGTAAGGTATTGGTTCCGCCACCGAAAACCGCCGCATAGCCAAGCGCCGCGGAAAGCTCCACCGGAATACCGAACAGATTGCCAAGGACTGCTCCCAGGGTTGCTCCGATGGTAAACAGCGGTGTTACCTCGCCGCCCTGAAACCCGGCGGACAGCGTCAGAATTGTCAGGATAAATTTCAGCGCCCAGTCATATGCATATACCTTTTCCCCATGAAATACCGCTTCCACCAGATTCGTTCCAAAGCCGCAATACCGTCCGCGGTACAGAAGCAGGAACAGAATGCTAAGGATAACACCGATGGAGAAAACACGTACCAGCGGATTTTTGATTTTTTCGCCGAGATATTTTTTCGTGTGCTTTAAGCACCAGGCGAAGAGGCCGCCTGTGATTCCAAAAATAATACCAAGTGTAATCAGACGCACCAGCAGGAACGGTGTCAGGCTTTCGCTGATGTGGACAGCCAGATTTTCTTTGCGGATTCCAAGCAGGGAGCTACAGCGCTCGCAGAGAAAGATGCGGTAAACGCCGGAAGCAGTGCCTCGTACCGCATTTCACCCGCAGCGAGCACCTCTACCGCAAAGATCACAGCTGCAATCGGCGTTCCGAACATGCCCGCAAAGCCGGCGGCCATACCGGTTACCAGAAAGATACCGGGCGCGTTTTTAAACGGTAATTTTTTGCCGGCAAAATAGGAAAACACAGCACCGATCTGAACGGCAACGCCCTCGCGGCCGGCACTTCCACCGAACAGATGCGTCAACGCCGTTGAGAGCATTGCCAGCGGAATCATGCGAAGCGGAAGCTCTGTCTCCTCCTCATACGCTACATCAAAAATCAGACTCATGCCTCCTTTTCCCCTGCCACCGAATTTCTGATTGACTGCCACGATCACAAGACCTGCCATAGCGAGAAACGGCAGACACCAGAAAAGATGTGCCACGCGAACAGCCGTGACTTTCAAAAGCAGACGGCAGAACAGCGCCTCAATCAGACCGACTGCCGCACCGAGCGGAACGCCGGTCACACCGAGCAGCAGCAGGGCGCCGTAGGTGCGAAGGGATTTCTTCAGTTCTTCTTTCATTCTCTTTCTCTCCTTTTCGAATTCTGCTGTTATCATATCACGAAGCGGACAGATTGTGAACTATGGATACCTTTTCCTCCATACTCTTTGCCAGTGCGTCGGCAAATTTTTCCTGCATCCGGATTACTTCTGTCATCTCCTGCTCCGTAAACTGCGCCGCAGCTTCCTCCTCGGACTGAAACAGCGGAAGAACCAGCTCTCTCGCATACTGTTTTCCCGTTTCAGTCAGACTGATGATTTTTTCCCGCCGGTTTGCCGGATTGACTTCCATTTCGATATATCCTGTTTTCGTTTTTAGTCCGTTTTCGTACTTTTTGTTTTAGTGTTTTTTTCTTCCTTTGTCAAGATTTCCAAAAGCCTCTTTTTTCCGTATATTTTCCGGCATTTTTCAAATACTAGCAACTGTCCAGACACTGTTAGGGAAAGGAGATTTTGAAGATGAGAAAAATCAGAAGAGTGTATATGACGCTGGCATTGGCGGTATTACTGGCCGGGATGACGGCCTGTGGAAACAACACCACGAATGACACCGGAAATGGCAATACCAACACGGAGAGCGACATGGGACAGACGGATAACAGAAACGATGTCAATACGACAGAGATGCCGTCAAACGACAATGTAAATGATGTGACGGAGGGCACCGATGGGAATGCCAACGGTACGAACGGTACAAATACCGGGGATAGAAATACCCTTGGAGATGATGTCGGCGACGCCGCTGAAGATGTGACCCGTGGTGTCGGTAAGGGCGTTGAGGATGTCGGCCGCGCGGTGGACGATGTGGTAAGCGGCGGCGACAATGAGACGCAGAATCCGCAGGAAAACGGAGCAACTACACAGAATGGAGCGGGGATGGCACAGTAAATATGCACTTCTGCTGCTCCCGGATCTAAAAAACTTCCCTTGCGAACGATATATGCAGGTTCGCCGGGAAGTTTTTTTACTGCCAGGCACATCAGCACCTGGTTTGATCCGTCACTTTTGATTTTTTCTTTTACAGACCGCATCTGAATTTTCTGCCCTTCGCGCCAAGAATGCTGGCCATCTGATCGCCCCACGCTGCACGCTCTGCATAAATATCAACCCGTTCCAGATCTCCGCTCCGGTCCACAAAGGCAGGGAACAGGAATCCACAGATAGGATTTCCCGGCTCGTATTCTCCAACCAGCGGGCAGACAGCGCAGATCAGATAGGGGAACATCTCCTCGGATTCCCCCAGGCGCTCTTTATCGGAAGCCTTTGCAGGAATATCATACCGGTCATAAAACATGTAAATGGCATAAGCCCCGTGAATCTGCAATCCTTCGATCAGGATATCATAGAACGTTTCCAACAGCGCATCGTTCTTCAGTCCGCATTCCCGCAGCGCCATCAGCATCTGCCAGATACTGCCCGGCCCCTGGGATGTTTCCGGAAACGGTATTCCCGCAGCTTCTCATTCGATTCCGCAAACGGAATTTTCTTGGCAATCGCCAGATTCCTGGCCTTTTCCGAACCGGACAGTTTCAGAAAATGAATGTTGAAACTGCCGTCATACTCCCCATCCGAATCCGTATAGCAACCCGCCATCCGCACAAACGAAGTCCGCGCCGGCGTCATCCTCCTCGTCAGCTCCAGCATGTCTTCCCGATTAATCATACATTCCCTCCGACAGTAAAGATATTCGAAACTCTCTGCCTTTGATCTTATCATAACATGCTTTTTCTGTCAGCAGGTTTTTAAATTGCGTTCTTTCTCTCCATCTGATAAAATCGAAACAGTATCTCGCATTTTATAATTTTGATATAGAGAGATGTTGGGACAAAACACCTTTTGACTCAATATCACAGAAAGGACGACACATGAAATTAGCAGTAATCAGTGATCTTCACGGGAATTATTATGCGCTCGCAAAGGTGCTGGCATTTCTTCGCAGTCAGGAGATCGACGGTATCATCGGGCTGGGAGATTTTGTAACAGACGGGCCTTTTCCGCAGCGGATGATGAGAGTGCTTCGCGAAATGCAGGAGGAGTTTCCCTGCTATCTGGTGCGGGGAAACAGGGAAGAATATCTGCTGGAAAATATCCGGCATCCGCAGAACTGGAAGGCAGGTTCCTCGACAAGCGGACTTTTGGATTATACGTTTCGGAATCTTACCGGACAGGATCTGGAATTTTTCGAACATCTGCCGACAGACGGTGTTCTGGTCGGAAAAATAAATGAATCAGGCCGGCTGATTCCTGTTTTTGTTCCGCAGGAAGAAATCACACCGGATACCTGCCGCGAATCTCTCTTCCCGGCACTTCGTCTCTGTCACGGCGCGCCCGGAGAACTCCGTGGGAATTTCGGTCTGCATCCGGAGCTTTTGCTGTCCCATCTGGAAAATCTCGATGCCGCAATCCTGCTCGGCGGGCACAGCCACAAGCAGGAGCAAAGAGAATATGCCGAAAAAACATACCTGAATCCCGGTTCCCTTGGGCTTGCGCTTGATGGAGTCGGCGGCCATGCCCATTTCGCGATTCTGACGCTGGAAAACAGCACATGGCAGATCGAATGTTTTCAGATTCCCTACGATCTCGAAGGCTACCTCGCCGAATTCGACCGCGCCGGGCTGGAAACGCATGGCAGTGTCCTTGCCCGTTCCTTAAAACGGACATTGACCTGCGGCGTGAATTATTTTTATCTCACCGTAAAACGAGTGCGTGAACTCGCCGATGCACTGGCACTGACCGATCTGGACGAAGAGGTCTGGAAAAAGGCGGAACAGGAACTGAAATAACCGTCCATTCAACAGACGGCAGGCTGTGTACTCACACACAGCCTGCCGTCTGTTTCTATTCCCTAACTTCTATTTTTCTTTTCGAAACACAACCGTCTCAAATCTTCTGACCACTCCATCATACTCTCCCGTCATCGGCTGGTATGTTTCCGTATCCATCGGAAATGCAGCCGGTTCAGCTCCGTAGTTCTGTACAAACAGATACTTGTATTTCTCATCCTCCCTTGTTGCAGCATCGAGCCCTTCCGGGATTTCGGCTGCCGCGCGTTCCAGGCCTTTTTCTTCTGCCAATTTCCGGCAGAAGTCATCGTAAAATGCCTGTTCAAAATCTGCGCAGACATAATACGCCTCGCCCTCTCCAAATACATTTTTCGTCAGTGCCGGATATCCCGCATAGAAATCGTCACGGTATGCCAGCAGCGTTTCGGCACCGTTCGTTTTTACCAGGTCGCAGAAATTTCGGATTTCATATGTCTTTCCTTCTCCCACACCCGCATTCACATCCTGATCATACAATGCGTCCAGCTCGGTGCTCCGCAGGCCGAATACATCCATCAGTCCGTGCGGGGTTCCGCCGAGGAAACAGAGGTCGTTTTCATCCACAACTCCCGACCAGTATGTCATCACAAAGGTGCCGCCGTCTGCCACGAAATTCCGGATTTTTTCCTCAATTCCGGCCCGAAACAGATACAGCATCGGTGCAAAGACAATCCGGTAGCCGGAAAGACTCTCCTCCATGTCAAGGAAATCCACATTCACACCCAGTTTCCGAAGACCGCCATATACTTTCTTCACGGTATTCATGTAATGCAGTCCCATATTCCGTGGTCCCTGCGCATCCTCCATGGCCCAGCGGCTTTCGCAGTCATGCAAAATTGCAGCCTGTGCCTTCGTCGTGCTTCCCGCAATCTGCGCCAGATCCAAAAGCGCCTCGCCCGTCTCTGTCACCTCACGGAACACGCGCGTATCCTTTCCGCCGTAGTGGTCAATGACCGCCCCGTGGAACTTCTCGCTCGCACCGCGGCTCTGGCGGATCTGGAAATACTGGACACTGTCGGAACCATGCGCCACTGCCTGCAGCGATGCCGCCTTTAAAAGCCCAGGCCGTTTCAGCTTGCTGACACTCTGCCAGTTCGTGCTTGTCGGGCAGGACTCCATCAGAAGGAACGGTTTTTTCATCAAACTCCGCATAAAATCGTGCTGCAGTGCCGCATCAAGCGCAGTCACCTCTTCTGCTTCCTTGTGCCAGGTCGGATAATTATCCCATGACACCACATCAATCAGATCCTTGAACTTATGATAATTCAGTCCCTGGAAATCATACATCATGTTGATTGTCACCGGAAGTTCGGAACCGCCCGCGCGGATCGCTGCTTTTTCCCAGGCAACAAAGTCTGCTGTCTGATCTGTCACAAACCGTTTCCAGTCAAGATTCAGTCCGTGAAGCCCCATCTCACCCTTTGGGGACGGACTCTCAATCTGCTCAAAATTCTGATACGAATGGCTCCAGAACGTTGTATTCCACGACATATTCAATGCATCAATCGTCTCATATTTTTTCTTCAGCCACCCCTGAAATGCCTTCTGGCAGAGCGGGCAATGGCATTCTCCACTCAGTTCATTCGAAATGTGCCACATTTTTACCGCCGGGTGCTTTCCAAACTTCTCGCTCAGCAGGCGATCAATTTTCCCCACCTTTTCCCGGTAAACCGGCGAAGTATAACAGTGATTATGGCGTCCGCCGAACAGATTTTTCGTGCGGTCCGCGTTTACGCGCAGTACCTCCGGGTATTTGTCTGCAAGCCACTTCGGGCGTGCTGCAGACGGTGTCGAGAGAATTACTGAAATCTCATTCTTATACAGCTGATCCATGATCTTTTCCAGCCATTCCAGGTGGTATACACCCTCCTCCGGCTCGAGCACAGACCAGGAAAAGACACCAAGCGTCACCTCGTTGATATGCGCCTCCTTCATATATTCGATATCCTGCTCCAGAATTTCCGGCATCGCAAGCCACTGCTCCGGGTTATAATCCCCTCCATAGATAAATCCACTCTGGTTCATGTTCGTTTTCCTTTCTCTGTTCATCGAAATATCGTCTCCACGTGCAGCTTCTCAATTTTGCAGGCACATCCATCCGCTGCATCCGGCTGCTTTTCCAGAAAAATCGGATCACCCGGATGCAGAGGATAGACAACGAGTTTCAGTTTCTCCGGAAACTCAAAATAGCCAAGGCTTAACAGGGCCTCCTGACCGGTATAGAAATAATCGTTGATTTTCTCTTCCCCATCAAACACTTCCATACGGTTTCCGTACCAGGTCAGAAAAGCAAACGCATCGTGATAATTTTTTTCGCCCGGATAAGCAAGCTTCAGTTCGTATACTGCTTTCTCTTTATCCTGCTCTTTGCAGACAAGCTCTGCCTCCGGCTCCTGTGCTTTGTAAATACGCTCATACAGCGTAAAGTTTCCTCTTTTTCCACACTCTTTGAAATCCACAATGCCTTTTTCCACTGCCGGATACACAGCGATCATGGTTTTTCCACTGCCTGTCACAACAAGCTCACCGTTTTCTTCCCAGACATAATTTTCGGAAAGAACGAGATAATCCTGATCCAGATGCACCTTCCATGCATTCAGCGCCTCCTGCCGGGAAATCAGGCAGAGTTCTGCGCGCGCATCGCCCTCCCACTGAATCTGCGGGTCGAGATCACCGTAAAATACGAACGCATCTCCCTTTTTCGTATGTAAAACGCAGAGCGGTGTGGCAAGTGCCGTGTGAAGAACCGCATCGTTTAGTTTCATATTGTACGGAAAAAATCCATACATTCCCTCTTTCAGGTCAAATGCCGGAAATCCCACGCTCGCCTTTCCATCCAGGAGTCCCTCCAGTTTCACCTGTGGATGATCATCCATCTTCCATCTTCTCTGGTAATTGTTAAAAAAGACGTATCCATGGTCCGCATCGTGACGGCACGCTGTCCGAACAGTGTGCATATCTCCCGGCAGAATCCTTATCGTTGGAATTTCAGACCGAAGTGAGGCCATATCCTCGCCAAAATCATTCAAAAACAGCGCCAGCAGCTTGATCTCCCGATAGCTGTCCGAGATTGTTCCGTACTGCCGGATCGGCGCGTTGAAATCGTAATTGATCTCCGGCAGGTCGTTCAGATATCCTGTCGCGCGGCTCTCCTGCAGGGTGGACAGTTTTCCCTTCGGATTGCTGCCGCCGTGGTACATATAGTAGCCGAGCAGCCCTGCTCCACTTCCCATTTTTACGGTAGACATCGCTCCGACATCGCATCCCTTCGCCACCGGTCTTCTGTGCATGGTAACCTGAAGCCCGCCTCCAAGTTCTGCCGTCAAAAACGGAAAATCCTCCTCGTTGTAACTGTTTGCATTTTCCACATGATGATCACACGCAATCAGTGCATCGTTCCTTGTGTGGCTGAACACAAAGTTTGCGTTCGGCTCAATCTCGCACGTTCTCTGATCCCATGGTGCTTCACAGTAGCCGCCCATGACCGGAAGCAGATCGCCGATGCAGGCTCCGCCCCAACCGGTCGCCGTGTACAGCGGCACATCAAAGCCAATTTCCTTTGCCATTGCTGTCAATGTGCGGATATGCGCCTCGCCCTCCGGTCCCTGCAGACCGCCGACGTGGCCGTACTCATTCTCGATCTGAATACCGATCACCGGACCGCCGTCCTTTTCCATGCATCCATCGACCTGCGCATAAACCTTTTTCCAGAACCGTCTGACATAGCCAAGATATTCCTCGTTGTTACAGCGGATCGCCATGCCCTCTTTCTCTCTCTCGATGATCCAGTCCGGGAATCCGCCGTTCCGCACTTCCCCGTGCACAAACGGTCCGATACGCAAGAATACCGACAGTCCGACTTTCCGGCACAGTCTTACAAACGTTCCGATATCCCGGCATCCTTCAAAATCAAACACATTTTCCTCTTCCTCGTGGTGAATCCAGATCACATAGGCCGAGACGACAGAAACTCCGCCCGCCTTTATTTTGCGCAGTGATTCCTCCCACCACTCTTTGCGGTACCGACTGTAATGCATTTCGCCCATCACCGGAAACCACGGTTTTCCATTTTTAATCAGATAATCCCTGCAATAGCTGTACTCTGCTCTCATCGTCTTATTGTCCCTCTCTTTTTACTGTCTGCAGACAGAAATTCCGCATCATGCCGTACATCGGCGGCGATGAATTCGGATTCCGGCAGTGACTTCCTGCGGTTTTCTGATTTCGCATGTCACTTTGTAGCCGGTCCATGCATGTTCTGTCGGATGAATCACAGTCTCTTCTTTTCCCTCTTCCGTATTGAGGAACAGCCGCACATCCACATTTGTTGTATCGGTTCCCTGAAAGGCAACAGATAATGTATACGTTCCTGCCTCCTGTACCTTTACCGTCTGGCAGATCGAAAACGTAAAGTTTTTCGGTGCTTCTACGCGTACCGCATTCACCGGCGGAGCTGGGAACGGATCGACAAACTCCGGAAACAGCTGTACTGCAACGGCATCCTCGGATTTTTCTACGTTCCAGCGCGCCAGGCCGTCTTCCCAGCCGACATCGAGCAACAGATTCTCCGCCTCCGGCAGCTCTTCCACCACGCAGATCTTCGCATGTGCAGCAAACGGAACACCTTCCACATTTCCTGTCACATCATATTCGCCTGTCACGCGTGTGTCCGGCACTTCGTTCCAGTTTACCCGCCGCTGCTCCACCATTCCGTCATACAGCAAAACCGGGAGCATCTCCGGCAGACCGCATGCTTCGTCTTTTACTACGGTCATTGGCTCCGGCTCGTAAATCTTGGCCGGTTTTTCCGGACAGGCATCATTCCGTGTAAACAGGAAAGAACGAATGCCCTCCATGATGGTTCCCTTCTCCTCCAGCAGACCCATATTTTCCGACCAGCCGCCCTCACCGTCTTTCGGAACACAGATCGGTTCCCAGTAATAGATACCCTGCCCCATTTCATCCGGCAGCGAAGCAACGATATTGGCAACCAGATCCAGCACCTGCTTCTGTCCGGCAGGCGTCGCCGGAAATCCTGCGATTTTTTCCTGCTGTTCATCGATAAACCCATGCGCACTCTTTCTCCATGCATGCGCCGTCTCAACGACCATAATCGGCTTTTTGTAATCCTGGATCAGCTTCGTCATTGTCTCTTTCAGATCCGTGAAAGTGCCGTGCCAGAATGGATAATAGGAAAGTCCGATCAGGTCAAAATCCTCGAGTCCTGCCTCAAAGGAACAGTCAAACCACTCTTTCAGATAGAAATACCGTCCGCCCTGGTCGAGATGGATCATAACCTGCATCTCATCTTTTCCGGCTGCAGCCCGCGCACCGCGGATTCCGGCATTTACAAGCTGTACCATTTTTGTATAATCCGGCAGCTCTCCGTCCGGAAACAGAAGGCCGCTTCGGATCTCATTTCCGATCTGAACAATATCCGGCAGAACGTCCTCCTCTTTTAATGCCGTCAGCGTATCTCTTGTATAAGAAAAAACAGCCTCTTTTAATTCTTTAAAGCTTAAGTTTTCCCAATCTTTCGGCTTTCTCTGCTGACCGGGATCCGCCCAGAAATCAGAATAATGGAAATCCAGCATAAAGCTCATGCCATGTGCCCGGATCCGTTTTGCCATCGCCAGTGTATGCGCATAGCTGCAGTATCCGCCGGACTCCCTGACATGCTCCGGCGCATTCCAAATACGGAGCCGTACGGAATTTACCCCGTATTTCTGAACGAGATCCAGCGGATCCATAACAGTTCCGTCAAAGTCCTTCACCTGTACTCCGGCATCTTCCAGCTCCGGTATAAAAGATAGATCCATTCCCTTCTGAAATTCCATTGTTCTGTCCTCCCTGCTACGTTAGTTTGTCGATTTTCGGAATAAAATGTCGTAATCCAGCATCGTCTTCTTCTCATAATTTTCCCCTCGGAGCCGCTGGATCAGCTGACGCACGGCTGTGCCTCCCATCTGGGATGCTGCCACACTGACTGCTGTAACTGCAGGGGAATAGCAGTCCAGATTGGTGCTGTTGTAGAGCGAAGCAATCGCGACGTCCTTGGGAATTCGATAGCCTTCCGCCTGGAGCCGGGACATCACCATCGTACAAATCTCGTCGTCGCCACAGATGATGCATTCCACTTTTTTGGATATAATATTTTCAATGATCGCATCCAGAAACTCCATACGGATCGAACCATTGTAGAAAAGCTGATCCTTCTCGGAAATTCCATTTTTAATCAGCGCCCGGCAGAAACCTTCGTGACGCTTGCGGTCTACGTTATAGCTCATATCCTTGACAAGAAACGCAAATCTGCGGAATCCCTTTCCGATCAGCAGCGTTGTCATTTTCTCTGCCGCACCCTCATTGTCGGTATCCACCTGGATAATGTTGTCATACCGGCATGTTCCCGTCAGTGCTGTCGGGAAATTTGCCTGACTTAAATACTGCAGCGCACGGTCATCCTCAAGCGCACGTGTCAGGAGCATACCATCCACCCGGTTCGACTCCACCAGCGACTGCAGCTCTGAAATATCATGCGCGTTGCTCGTCGTAATCAGCACATTGTACCCGAGCATCGATGCCGATTCGCAGACGCCGAGCAGACAGTTCTGGAAATAAACACCGCTTCCATAATAAACGTCTGAGGCAGTACCACGCCGATGTTGTGCGTCACCGTTCGGGTCCGCGCCATCTCCTCCCGCTCTTCTCCCCGTTTTGCCACCTCGAGAATCCGGTTTCTGGTCTTCTCTCCGATTCTGCCCTTACCGGACAGTGCACGGGAAACGGTACTTTTTGATACCCCTATCTCTTTTGCAATTTCCTCCAGTGTCATAAAAATACCCTGTCACTTTCTGTTAAATTTGAAAAATTCCTATATTTTTATATTTAATACGAATGCTGTTAGAAATCAAGTCATCCCTCAAAGCTTTTTGAACCATCACTTGATCTCTAAAAGAAGGAACGGCCGCGCCGGAGCTTCTGGCAGACCAGCGCGTCCATTCCCTGTTTTATTTTACTGTTTTATTTTTCTTCTTTCTCCGCTACATACTCTGCTGCCTGACGGTTCATCTCATCCAGAATATCCTGGATTCCGGCGCTGTCCATAGCTGCGTTCATGGCATCGATGGAAGCGTCCACATCGTCAACGAGACCGTTGATCAGCGGGTTATAATAATTGTCGATGGCTGCCTCTACTGCTGCAAACTGTGTACTTACATTGCTGGAATCAAAGTTAAATCCGTCGTAAACATGATCTTCTTTGATGTTGTTGTTGAAGGCATCTTTGATGCTTTCATACTTGTCGTCCAGAGCCGTTCTGTTCTCAAGATATTCCTCTCTCTGGATGGTGCAGTTGTTCCATCCCCAGTTGCAGTTACTTGCTACACCATAGCCGCTCTCATCAATAACTTTGTACTGATCATCACCGACTGCTTCCCAGTGCTTTCCTTCGATACCGAGCATAGCCAGATCGTAAACATCCGGGTTGGTGTAGAATTCATTTAATACCATCATGGCTCTCTCTTTGTTTTTACTGTTTGCGTTGATGGCAACACCGTTGTTGATGTAAGAGTTTACTTTTTTCGACAGGTTTTTGTTCGGGTCTACCATCGTTACATTCCAATCCGGATGTTCCTCATTTGCCTGTTTTCCGTAGGTAAGACAGGTTCCGAGATTCCAGCTCATGCTTGCTGTTCTTCCGGTCAGAAGTCCGGTCTGTCTCTCATCGCTGCTGTTTAATACGTCGCTGGACCATGCTCCGGCGTCTACCAGGTCTTTCATCTCCTGGCAGTACTCACGGAACGCATCCCATTCACCGATGTACTGGAATTCAAGATCTTTCGGATCCTGGGTATGATACAGAATCAGCTCGCCGCCCTTCGGTGCTCCGCCCGTTGTGGAATAGCCCTGGGACTGGAAGAATGGATACCACGGTCCGCCCTGACTTGCATAGATACCGTCTGCTGCACATGCTTTGTAGAACTTCATCAGGTCATCCCAGGATGTAATATCATCCATACCGTATTTTTCCATCAGGTCACCGCGCACTGCCAGAACTTCCTGACCAAACTCGTTGGCATAGCTCGGAACCATGTAGATTTGTCCGTCAATCTTTGCCTGCTCCCATGCCATTTCCGGAACAACCTCCCAGATATCCGGTGCATACGTTTTGATAAAGTCCTCAGAAAGCGGTGCAAATCCGCCGAGGGAAACGGTCTGCTCGTAATGGCACCAGCTCGATGCGGTAAAGATCAGGTCAAAATCTTCCTGTGAGGAGAACAGCAGGGAATATTTCGTGTCATGCTCGCCCCAGGAAAGGAATTCTACGTTCAGAGAGCAGTTCAGCTTCTCTTCCAGAATCTCATTGATTTTGGCGTAAACCTCATCAAAATCCGGGGTACGGTCGCCGATCAGATACATCGTCAGATCGACATGCTCCGAAGTGTCTGCACTCAGGTTGTCTCCCGATGTGCCGGAAGCTGCGGAGCTGCTTTTGCTGTCGCCCGTGCTTCCCTTTCCGTTGCCGGAACCGCATCCTGCCAGCATGCCGGCTGCCATTGCGGATGCAAGTAATACAGATACCAGTTTTTTTGTGCTCTTTTTCATAAAGAACCTCCTTCATAAATATAATGTGTAATTCAAGCGGATATTCGCAATCCGCTTTGCTACTTGCTCATAACCGAATAACTGCTCCGCAGTTTATCAGAAGGAGCTTGCACTCCTCCTGATACAAGCAAGTCCCCACCCGCCTGCTTATTGCTTTTCGCAATGGAAACAGGGACTTACTTGATTCAGTTAAATTAACATGATTTGTATCAGCCTTTGACTGCTCCGATTGTGATACCCTGTACAAAGTATTTCTGTACCAGCGGATATGCCAGAACGATCGGGCCGGTTACTACAATGGTAAGTGCCATTTTCAGGGACTGGGTCGGCAATGAGATTGCGCTGACGGCAGAGCCTGCGGCGTTGTTTGCAAGAAGCTTTTTATATGCCTCAATATCATTAACCTGCTGATACAGGAAATACTGCAGCGGATACTTGTTCGTGTCTTTGATATACAGCATCGCATTGTACCAGTCATTCCAATAAGCCAGTGCAATGAAGAGGCCCACGGTAGCAAGTGCCGGTTTGATCAGCGGCATTACAATCCGGAACAGAATACGGAACTCGCCGCAGCCATCAATCTTGGCCGCTTCAATCAGAGAATCCGGAAGTCCCACGATGTAACTCTTCATGATCAGAAGGTTGTATACGCTGAACAGCAGCGGAAGGAGCAGTGCAAGGTAGCTGTCCCGCAGATTCAGGGTCTGTGTCATCAGTACGTAGTACGGAACAAGACCGCCGGAAAACAAAGTGGTAAAGTAGAAGAAAAACGAAAACTGATTTCTCCACTCAAACTCCTTACGTGACAGTACATAAGCTGTCATAGTCTGCAGCAGCAGACCAAGTACCGTTCCGACGATGGTCAGACCGATGGTCGTGCCGTATGCGCGGAAGACAACCATAGGATCTTTAAATACGGTTTTGTATGCCTCCAGGCTGAAATCCTGCGGCAGAAGGCTGAAACCGTTCTGGATAATGGCCGATTCCGAAGAAAACGAGCCGGATACGATCATGATGAAAGGAACGAGGCAGACCAGCGCGATGATTCCGCAGAATCCGTACGCGATGATATCAAGTGCAACCGCATCTTTTCCTCTTTTGATTTTACTTGTATGACTGGAAGATCCCACTTTTCATCCCTCCTAGAATAAGGTGTAGTCTTTATCATAAAGACCAACCAGTTTGTTTACGATTACGACAGTGATAAAGCACAGTACCGACTGATACAGACCAACAGCTGCGGACATTCCGAAGTCGTTGCTGCTGATTAAGGCACGGAACGTCAGGGTATCAATTACATCGGTGTAGTTGTACAGAAGACCGTTACTTCCAACCAGGTTGTAGAACATATCAAAGTTTCCTTTGAAGATGCCTCCGACGGATAGCAGAAGCAGGATGATTGTGGTCGGCATGATCATCGGGATTGTTACTTTGAAAATTCGCTGGAACACGTTTGCTCCGTCGATGCGGGCTGCTTCATAAATCGAAGTGTCAATTCCCATAATCGCTGCCAGGTACATAACAGAACCGTATCCGATTCCCTTCCATACATTAAAGAAGACAAGGATAAACGGCCATGCCTTTGGTGTCGTGTAAAACTTGATTGGTGTTCCACCGAAGGTTTCAATCAGTCGGTTTAGAAAACCGTAGTCGGAACTGAAAATATTGAATGCCATAACTCCTACGATAACCCAGGAAATGAAATACGGCAGAAACATCAGCGACTGTGTGATCTTACGGTAATGTTTGTTGCGGATCTCGGTCAGAAGCACGGCAACGGCAATCTGCATCGTCGTGTTGATCGCAATAAATGCCAGATTATACAGCACGGTATTTCTGGTAACGAGTCCGGCCTGTCCTGATTTAAAGAAGAACTTGAAGTTATCAAATCCGTTCCACGGGCTTCCCCAGATACCTCCTGCGTAGGAGTATTTTTTGAATGCCATTACAATTCCTGTCATCGGGTAGTAGGAAAAAATCAGGGTATAAATTACTGCCGGTGCAAGCATCAGAAGAAATACCCGGTACTTGTAGAGCTTTTTGCAAAACCCTTTCCAACCATTCTTTTTCATCTTCTCATTCCCTTTCTTGTTTGCGCAACTTTTTTGTTGCTCAACTCTTTATTTTTCTTTGTGCCATTATCATATCATTTCGGCATATTGTTTACAATTCGCAGTTTTTATAAGATATTTCTTGTCGAAATATACTGTTTTACTATTTTTTGTGCAAAATGCGCAACTTTAGCGTTTTACCTTGTTGCGCATTGATTTTTCCATTACCGTTTGCGATTTTCACGTTCTCTTTTGATATTCCGTATTTTTTCTTGTGTATTCTGCCAAATATTCTGCAAAATAACTTCCTCAATTCCGAAAATCCCGTTGTAAGAAAAGAAAAAGTGCGCAACGTTTCGCATTTTCGTTGCGCACTTTCTGGTTTCTATTCATTTTTTCCCTGTTTCTGCCTTATTTCGCAGCAATGACATCCTGCATGTCATACATGCCAGCCGGTTTTCCAGCCAGGAATTTTGCAGCCTCTACAGCTCCTTTTCCGAAAACTCCTTTGGAATATGCTCTGTGGGACAGGGTAACAACCTCGTCCGGGCCTGCGAAGATGACGTCGTGGTCGCCGACGATGGTGCCGCCGCGTACAGCAGAGATTCCGATTTCTTTCGGGTCACGCTGCTCGTGGCGCTGGCTTCTGTCGTATACGTAGTGGTACTGGTTGTCCATTGCCGCGTTCAGGCTGTCTGCCAGGGCGATGGCGGTTCCGCTTGGAGCGTCGCATTTCAGTTTGTGGTGTTTCTCCACGATCTCCATATCAAAGCCTGCTTCGGCAAGCACTTTTGCAGCTGCCTGTACCAGTTTCATCAGCGTATTCACACCAAGGGACATATTTGCAGAGCGGAGAACCGGGATTTCTTTGCTGGTCTCCTGCACTTTTTTGAGCTGATCCTCGGTGAGGCCTGTGGTGCAGAGGACGAGTGGAAGTTTTTTCTCCTTGCAGGCATCGAGCAGTGCGTCGGCTGCCTTGTAGGAAGAAAAGTCAACGACTACGTCTGCCGGAACATCGCATTCTGCCAGGCTTTTGAATACCGGATAATCGTTCTGGCCGTTGTCGTTCATATCGATTCCGGCTATGATTTCTGCATTTGCATCTTCTTTTACCAGGCCGGTGATGACCTGTCCCATATGGCCGTTGCAGCCATGCATAATAATTTTAACCATTGTCTTTTTCCTTCTTTACTTCGTGTATTCTTAACTTAAGCCAGTTTGATTCCAAAATCTTTCATAGCCTTTGCCAGGCGCTCCTGGTTCTGCGGCTCCATCTCGGTCAGCGGCAGACGAAGCGGGCCAACCTCTTTGCCCATCAGGTTCAGCGCTGCTTTTACCGGAATCGGGTTTACTTCGCAGAACAGCGCATCGATGAGCGGCAGTGCTCTCAGCTGGATTTCTCTGGATCCGGCCACATCGCCGTCGAGGAATTTCTGTACCATGTCGTGGGTCTCACGCGGTGCTACGTTGGAAAGAACGGAGATTACACCGCTTCCGCCAAGGGAAAGGATCGGCACAACCTGATCGTCGTTTCCGGAGTACAGATCGATCTTTCCATCGGTCAGCTGCATAATTTTTGCGACCTGGGAAATGTTTCCGGAAGCCTCTTTGACTGCAACGATATTCTCAACGTTGTTGAACAGATAGACGATCGTTTCCGGTGCAATGTTTACGCCGGTTCTGCCCTGAATGTTGTAAAGGATGACCGGCACTTTGACGCTGTCTGCGATTGCGGTAAAGTGTGCAATCAGGCCCTTCTGTGTTGCTTTATTGTAATACGGAGAAACGAGAAGAAGTCCGTCCACGCCGTATTTTTCTGCTTCCTGAGACAGATAAATTGCTGTCTCCGTGCTGTTGGAGCCGGTTCCTGCAATTACCGGGATTCTGTGATTTACTTTTTCCACGGTATATTTGATGGCATCCAGATGCTCCTCATGGGACAGGGTCGAAGCCTCACCGGTGGTTCCGCAGATAACGATGGCGTCGGTTCCGCCGGCGATCTGCTCCTCAATCAGTTCTCCGAGTTTTTCGTAATTCACTTCCTGTGTTTCGGTCATCGGTGTGATAATTGCAACAGCTGCACCTTTAAAAATAGACATTCTCTTTTCCTCCTGTATGTTGTGTCAGATAAAACCATAAGAAATCAGTCGCCGGAGCTTATCTCCCACGGAAAATTTCACTTTCCGTTTAAAAAAGAGGCGCCTCATCCCAGATAAGATCGCCTCCAAATTCACACATACGCAGTATCTATGATCAGATAGCTCTCCATCTCTCGATGACAGTCGCAGATTTTTTCAACCTGCGCCCAGGAGCATACCGGTTCAGCGCCGGATGTCCTTCGGCATTCTTCCCTTTTCCTCTTCTTCTTTTGCTGCTGAGGCATCCGAAAAGGTACTCTTGAAGTAATGCGACCTCTATCCACTTCAGTTCTGCTTTTACTATAGCATCATTAAATTTTCTTGTCAACAGCGGATCGCGCTTTAACTCTCACTATATTCCAGCTTGCTCACCGAAACCTCATACGCGGTCCGCTTTTCCATTTCCGTCTCGCTCAGCCGCTTCATATATTCCCGGCTCTGGATCCGTCCCCAGATGAGAACGTGGCCGCCCACGGCAAACGCAGAGGCATACCGCGCATTCCGTCCCCAGCAGATGCACGGGATATAATCTGATTTTCCATACGGACGGTTGACCGCGATCAGAAGGTCGGCGATCTCTCTTCCCAGAGGTGTTTTCCGGTAGACCGGCGGTTTACATATGTATCCATCGAGGTAAATCTGGTTGGATTTGACGGAATCGTCCTCTTCCTCCACGAAGCTTAATTCCCGCGCAAATACGGAGAGTACCAGACGGTTCTTCTTCTCCTCGTGGCGGTTGTAGGACCGAAACTGACCGCTGATGCAGATCCACTCACCCTGGTAATCCTGTGATACGTCCACCAGCCGCTCGGAGACCATCACCGGAATGATGTCCTGCGATTCACTCAACCGCTTGACCATCACATCGACGAGGTAAAAGCCCTCTCCGAATACCTGATGGCTGAATGTAAACGGGGAGACAATCTCTCCCATGATAACCACCTGATTGTTTTCAATCATCTTGTCTGCCATAATGAAAATCCCCTTCCTTTGTCTTTTCTTTCTGAATATTGATTTCTGATCGGTACTTTGCTGATCTATAATCCTAATGTATGAACCACATTTCTTTTTCAGAACCACTTTTTTCCAGATTTTTTTATTTCTATTCAAATCAGCATTCTGCCCAATTTTTTGTATATGTTTCTGTAAAAACCGCACCACATGCTTCGTATTTTCTACCATTGCAATACAAAAAATGTCACATCTTCCCTGTTTTTTTTCTCTGTTCTGTGCTATAATAGTTCAGATAGGCAGGCATCCAGCAGAGACAAAACGGCAAGGCACCTGCCTTTGTGCTGTGATAAACATTCCCGGCCGGCTTGAAATTTTGAAAAATTGAACCCGGCAGGGTCAACCCATAGGAAGAGGAATGAAGAAATGAAAACAACGAGAGAAGATGTAAGAAACGTTGCCATCATCGCCCATGTCGATCATGGTAAAACTACACTGGTAGACGAGCTTCTGAAACAGAGTGGCGTTTTCCGTGCCAATCAGGAGGTTCAGGAACGTGTCATGGACTCGAACGATATCGAGCGTGAGCGTGGAATCACCATTCTTTCCAAAAATACAGCAGTTTACTACAAAGGAACGAAAATCAACATCATCGACACCCCAGGCCATGCGGACTTCGGCGGCGAGGTTGAGCGAGTTCTGAAAATGGTAGACGGCGTTATTCTGGTTGTAGACGCATTCGAGGGCGCTATGCCGCAGACCAAATTCGTGCTGAAAAAAGCACTTGAGCTGAATCTTTCCGTTATCGTCTGCATCAACAAAATCGACCGCCCGGAGGCACGCCCGGACGAAGTCATCGACGAAGTGCTTGAGCTTCTGATGGATCTCGACGCATCCGACGAGCAGCTTGACTGTCCGTTCCTGTACGCATCCGCAAAGCTGGGTCATGCCGTACTCGATCTGAACGACACCCCGAAGGATATGACACCTCTGTTCGAGACCATTCTGAAATACATCCCGGCTCCGACCGGCGATCCGGAAGCTGGCACACAGCTTCTGATCAGTACCATCGACTACAACGAATACGTTGGACGTATCGGTGTCGGCAAAGTTGAAAACGGAACGATCCGCGTGAACCAGGACGTTATGCTGGTCAACCACCACGATCTGACCAAGAAGAAAAAAGTAAAGGTCAGCAAACTGTATGAATTTGACGGACTGAAAAAAGTAGAGGTTACTGAGGCAGGCATCGGTTCTATCGTTGCTGTTTCCGGTATCCCGGATATCCACATCGGAGATACTCTCTGCGGCGATCTGGACAACCCGGTTTCCATCCCGTTCCAGAAAATCTCCGAGCCGACTATTTCCATGAACTTCATCGTAAACGACAGCCCGCTGGCCGGTAAAGAAGGTAAATACGTAACTTCCCGCCACCTGCGTGACCGTCTGATGCGTGAGCTGAACACTGACGTTTCTCTCCGCGTCGAGGAGACTGATTCCGCAGACTGCTTCAAGGTTTCCGGCCGTGGTGAGCTGCATCTGTCCGTCCTGATCGAAAACATGCGCCGTGAGGGATATGAGTTCGCAGTAAGTAAGGCAGAGGTTATCTACAAAGAGGACGAGCGCGGACGCAAACTCGAGCCAATGGAAATCGCATACGTTGACGTTCCGGACGAGTTCTCCGGTACTGTCATCCAGCTCCTCAGCGAGCGTAAAGGCGAGCTTCACGGCATGAGCCGCGCAAGCGATGGTTCCACCCGTCTGGAGTTCGAAATCCCGGCACGAGGCCTGATTGGTTTCCGTGGAATCTTCATGACCTCCACCAAAGGAACTGGTATCCTGAACACCGAGTTTGAAGATTACGCACCGTACAAGGGCGACATTGAATACCGCAAACAGGGTTCCCTGATTGCTTTCGAGGCAGGCGAGTCCGTTACCTACGGTCTGTACTCCGCACAGGAGCGCGGTACTCTGTTCATCGGACCTGGCGAGAAGGTTTACGCCGGTATGGTTATCGGACAGAACGGTAAGGCCGAGGATATCGAGCTGAACGTCTGCAAGACGAAGCACCTGACCAACACCCGTACTTCTTCTTCCGACGAGGCACTGCGTCTGACTCCGCCGAGAATCCTTTCCCTGGAGCAGGCTCTGGACTTCATCGACAAGGACGAGCTTCTTGAGGTTACTCCGGTTTCCTTACGTATCCGTAAGAAAGAGCTGGATTCCAGACTTCGTAAGAGAGCGGCAATGAAATAAATTTTCATAAAATGACATAAGAACCGCCGGTTCACTCTTGATTTGAGAGTAAACCGGCGGTTCTTTGTCGTTTTTCTATTCTGTTTTCTATTCGTTTGTCGTTCCGCCATGGAAGCCGTAATACGTCTCTCCCGCTGCAAGATCCACGCCGTTTGCCGCTGCAAGAGTATGAATCGTGACAAGCTCATACCCGCGGTTGATCAGCTCCGGCACGATCGTTGCACACGATTCTACGGTCGTCTCGTGGATATCATGCATCAGGATAATGTCTCCCGGGCTTACACTGTCGAGAACGGCGCTGATGTTTGCCTGTACATTTTTTGTCTGCCAGTCCAGGGTATCGACATCCCACATGATGCTCGGGCGGCCGATAGATGCGAGCAGTTCATCGGTGCTGTTTCCATACGGGAAACGGATGACAGTTGCACCCTGTCCGTTGTTGTACTGGGCGATCAGATCATCCGTCATCTGGAACTGGGCAAGGCCGTCGTCGGTGCTCAGTTCTTTCATATTCGGATGCGCATAGGAGTGGTTTCCAAGCTCACAGCCGATCGCCGCCATGCGCGGGATCACATCTGCACCGTATTTTTCCACATTGCTGCCGAGCATAAAGAACGTCGCCTGTGCCCCGTACTGCTCCAGCGTATCGAGAAGCGTGCTGGTATAGACGCCTGGGCCGTCATCAAAGGTCAGGGCTACCATCATCGAGCCGTTGCGGTCTGGCTGGTAAACACCCTGGTCATCAAAGTAACAGCCTTTTCCGCCGATCGCTTTCCAGCCGGTCGCTATGTAACCATTGGAATCAAAATGGTACTGGTTTCCGTCGATATCTGCCCAGCCGTTGACGTAGTACGTTGTGGCATCCGTTGCGTACCACCAGCCCGACGAGCTGTACTGCCATCCCGGCGTCTCATTCGGCGGCGTGGTCTCCGCAAGCTTCTTAATTCCCGCATTTCCCGATCCGTCCTCCGCCTCCGGCGCCGTCTCGCTCACCGTCTTTGCGGCTGTGTCATTACTCAGTACAATTCCTTTTTTCGCAAGCTGCGCTCCCGCAAATTTCCAGATAAGCGCAAGAAAAAGAAGGCCGATTACCACACACAGGGAAATCCGTGATACTTTCTGCATCATCTGTCTGCGGCGCATCTGCTTTCTTCTCTGTTTCAATGATTTTCTTTCCATATGATCTGTTTATACTCCATCGTCCCGCCCCTTTGCGGAACTTTCTTCCATCGTAACACAAACGTTTTTCGACATTTTTCTACTTACTATCATAACGTGATCTGACCTAAGATGCAAGGCACAAATTCTTACATTTTTCCACTTCTGGTAAATTAATGTTTATCGTTTCTTAACATCTTGTCACAAAAAAAGAGTGACTCTGCACCCATGGTAAAAGCGGATACAAAATCACTCTTTGTCACTCTCTTTTAAAAAACCTGGTTTCTTTCTGGTGCTTTGCCACCAAATCACAGGTCTTTCACCTGTCCAGCCTGATTATCCTCTCTGCTTAAGAGTAACTGCAAAGTTTTAACGTTGCCAGAACAACGGAAGCAAACACCTTATGCCTCATGTCCTATTTTAGTCAGGAAATCGCTGCCCATCACCCATTTTTCGTTTTCCAGCGTCACAACGGACTCGAGTTTCCAGGTGACGGTCTCTATTTTGGTTTTGCGGAAGAAATGGAGGAAACGGGTTCGTCGCTCGATCGCAGCGGTCACGTTGGTTTCGATCTTCATCTGGTTGGATTCGTTGGTTACGGTTGTGGAGACGCTGCTCACGGTGATGCTGGTGATTCCGGTGTTGGTGTCGCTGTTCAGGTAGGCATCGCAGAGCTGCTGGTACTGTTCTTTGGCGGTTTTCTGTACGGCGGTGTCGGCGGAAAATTCATTTTTGATGGTGCTGAAGGATTTTCCGGCGGCTGCGGCTGTGAATACCTTGTCCAGGGACTCTTCTGCGCGGTCGGCGATGGTTTTGCCGGTGGAATCGTTGAGTTTTAAATCCGGCAGGAATTCCATGCTGCTGTTGTCCTGCACGAGGACGATCTCGCGGTATGGGTCTTTCTGTTTTTCGGTCAGTTCAATGGTGTGGCCGCCGAGGAAGAGATACGGGATTTTGTAGATGCTGACGTTATCTGCCGTCTCTTTTAAATACTTTTTCCCGACCTGCACGCCGTCCAGATAGAACGAGGCATCCGCCGGGACGGTGATTTCGACATCCGTCACGCAGCTGTCTTTCGGCACAACGTACCACTCTTTGAAGTTCCATTTTACGGTATCCCCGGCGGCGATCTCCAATGTTTCTTCCTGCGAGTCGCTCATGCCTTTTAACGTGTACCGCACAGTATAAATCCTGTTTTCCCCGGTCTCAAGATTCTGTTTTCTGCGCATGAAAAAGCTCTTGATCTCCGGTGTTTCCTGCCCGTCAGTGCCGTCCTGTTTTGCTTTCCAGGTCATTGCATTGACGTAGTTCTTCCGCGACAGAAACGTGCTGTCCGGGAACTGGCATACATCGTATGCACTGTTCCAGTCTCCTGCCAGGCATGCTTCCACGTAATTCCGTCCTGCCGCCTGCGGCGCATACAGATACGCGCCTGCCATAAAAAATACGGCGCACAGAATCAGAAACAGACTGAGATTCACGATCAGAATCCGCAGACTCATCGGCAGATCACGAAATTTTGCCGCCCGTATTTTCACAGAAAGCTCCGTCGTCTCTTCTCCGTCTTTTTCCACATGGCGGAATCTTTTTCCTTTTCTTTTCCACTTCTGGAGCATAGTTTACCTCATCTTTTCCTCTTATTTAGACTGTTCTTTCACCGCATACGTATGCACCCGGTCGCTCTTCTGGCTGTATGCCTCTCCCTCGGAATAATACTCCTCCGATGTCGTGGAAAAACGCGTAATCGTCTCTTTCACACGCTCTCCCGCCGTTTGCTGGTGGAGAAACAGCGCTGCAATCATCAGAATCACAAATATATCCAGAATCAGTACCGCCGCATTTGCCACGATGCCAGGTAATTTTTTTATCCACATAGGCTTCCCTCTTTTCTGTCTCCATTGTAACAAAATGCTCCCGAAAACACAAGGAAAGCAGAGACCCCGGCGAACCGAAAATTCTCTGCTTTTCACAAATGACATATTTATTTTTTAACCTTGTTTCAATCCACAGTCGGTAATTTCACAGAGTCTGACATGTCAGCAGAATGCTGACTGTGGTTTGCCTCATGTCAGTGGGGGATACCGATTTCTCTCCGCCCGCCACTGCCGTTAACTTTCTTATTTGCAATTCATCTCACCACCTATAGAGGTGGGAGAATCCTTGCTATTATTTGTTGAAGGGTTTACTCCTCGGTATCATCCTTTGACGGAATCATTTCCTCAAAGTCGAAGTCGAGCATCGGCTCTTCCTCTTCAGCTGACGGCTCTTCAACCGGAGCTTCTGCCATCGGAGCTGCCGGAGCATCGTCCTCAAGATCTTCGGTCAGAATCAGATCCTCGTCCTCTTCTTCCTCGATCATGCTGTCGGTATTCAGATGAATGTTGCTGTAGCACTTCATACCGGTACCGGCCGGGATCGGTTTACCGATGATAACGTTCTCTTTCAGGCCTACCAGATGGTCAACCTTACCCTTGATAGCAGCGTCGGTCAGAACCTTGGTGGTCTCCTGGAAGGATGCTGCGGACAGGAAGGAATCGGATGCCAGGGATGCTTTGGTGATACCAAGCAGTACCTGTTTTCCTTCTGCCGGCTCTTTGCCTTCTGCGATCAGAGCTTTGTTGGTCTCGTCGTAATCCAGGAAGTCTACCATGTCGCCCGGAAGGAATTCGGTATCTCCGTTTTCCTCGATGCGGATCTTCTTCAGCATCTGGCGAACGATAACCTCGATATGCTTATCGTTGATTTCTACACCCTGCAGACGGTAAACTCGCTGTACCTCGCGGATCATGTAATCCTGAACGGCACGTACACCTTTGATCTTCAGGATATCATGCGGGTTGACAGAACCCTCGGTCAGCTCGTCTCCGGCTTCCAGAACTGTTCCGTCTGCGATCTTAATACGGGATCCGTAAGGGATCAGGTATGTCTTGGATACGCCGTCTTCCGGATTGGTAACAACGATTTCGCGTTTCTTCTTGGTGTCTTTGATCTGTGCAACACCGGCGATTTCGGTGATGATGGCAAGTCCTTTCGGCTTTCTTGCTCGAAAAGCTCCTCGACACGAGGAAGACCCTGTGTGATATCTCCACCGGCAACACCACCGGTATGGAAGGTACGCATGGTCAGCTGTGTACCAGGCTCACCGATCGACTGTGCTGCGATAATTCCGACAGACTCACCAACCTGTACTGCCTCGCCGGTTGCCATGTTGGCACCATAGCATTTTGCGCAGATTCCGTTACCGGAACGGCAGGTAAGAATGGTACGGATTTTTACTTTTGTATAATGCTCACCGTTCTCGTTGATGCCGTCTTTGATGACACGGGCAGCACGTTTCGGGGTGATCATATGGTTTGCTTTTACAATGACGTTGCCGTCCTTGTCTTTGATCGTCTCGCAGGAGAAACGGCCTGTGATACGATCCTGCAGACTCTCGATCTGCTCTTTTCCGTCTGTGAACTCGCTGACCCACATACCCGGAATTTCGTCCTTGCCCTCGGCACAGTCGATTTCACGGATGATCAGGTCCTGAGAAACGTCTACCAGACGACGGGTCAGGTAACCAGAGTCGGCGGTACGAAGCGCGGTATCGGACATACCTTTTCGTGCTCCATGTGCGGACATGAAGTATTCCAGTACCTGAAGACCTTCACGGAAGTTTGACTTGATCGGCAGCTCGATGGTGTGTCCGGTTGTATCGGCCATCAGTCCTCGCATACCAGCCAGCTGTTTGATCTGCTTATCGGAACCACGGGCTCCGGAGTCAGCCATCATGAAGATGTTATTGTATTTATCCAGTCCGTCGAGCAATGCTTTTGTCAGCGCATCGTCGGTCTTCTTCCAGGTATCTACAACCTCTTTGTAACGCTCTTCGTCTGTAATCAGACCACGTTTGAAGTTTCTTGTAATCTTGTCTACCGTTGCCTGTGCTTCGGCGAGCATCTCCGGCTTCTGCGGCGGCACGGTCATATCGGAAATGGATACGGTCATGGCTGCACGGGTGGAGTATTTATATCCGGTTGCCTTGATATAGTCCAGAACCTCTGCGGTTTTGGTAGCTCCGTGTGTATTGATGACTTTTTCCAGAATCTGTTTCAGCTGTTTCTTTGCAACGAGGAAATCAACCTCAAGCGCAAGCTCGTTACCCGGAACCGTACGGTCTACGTATCCCAGATCCTGCGGCAGAATCTCATTGAAGAGGAATCTTCCGAGTGTGGAGCTTACGTTCTGCTGCATTACAGTACCATCTTCCATCTCTTTTTCGCAGCGGATGGTAATCTTGGTCTGCAGGGTAATATATCCGTTCTCGTATGCCAGGATGGCTTCGTTCATATCGCGGAAGAAGCTTCCTTCGCCCTTCTCGCCCGGACGCTCCTGTGTCAGATAGTAGATACCAAGAACCATATCCTGGGAAGGAACGGCTACCGGACCACCATCGGACGGTTTCAGCAGGTTGTTCGGAGAAAGAAGCATGAAACGGCACTCTGCCTGCGCTTCTACAGACAGCGGCAGATGGACAGCCATCTGGTCACCGTCGAAGTCGGCGTTGAATGCGGTACAAACCAGCGGGTGCAGCTTAATCGCTTTACCTTCTACCAGAATCGGCTCGAACGCCTGGATACCCAGACGATGCAGGGTAGGGGCACGGTTCAGCATAACCGGATGCTCTTTGATGACGTCCTCGAGAACGTCCCATACCTGCGGCTCGAGTTTCTCGACCATTTTCTTTGCATTTTTGATGTTATGTGCAGTGCCGTTGGAAACCAGCTCTTTCATAACGAACGGTTTAAACAGCTCGATTGCCATTTCTTTCGGCAGACCGCACTGGTAAATCTTCAGTTCCGGTCCTACGACGATAACAGAACGGCCGGAGTAGTCAACACGTTTACCAAGAAGGTTCTGACGGAAACGGCCGGATTTACCTTTCAGCATGTCGGACAGAGATTTCAGAGGACGGTTTCCAGGACCGGTTACCGGACGGCCGCGGCGGCCGTTGTCGATCAGGGCATCAACTGCCTCCTGGAGCATACGTTTCTCGTTGCGCACGATGATATCCGGTGCACCGAGCTCCAGCAGTCTCTTCAGACGGTTGTTACGGTTGATGATACGGCGGTACAGGTCATTCAGGTCAGATGTTGCAAAACGTCCTCCGTCAAGCTGTACCATAGGACGCAGATCCGGCGGAATAACCGGAACCGCATCAAGAATCATCCACTCCGGACGGTTTCCGGACTCACGGAATGCCTCAACAACCTCAAGTCTCTTGATGATGCGGGCTCTCTTCTGTCCGGTAGAATCTTTAAGACCTGCCTTTAATTCAGCAGACTCTTTTTCCAGATCGATTGCCATCAGAAGCTCTTTGATGGATTCCGCACCCATACCTGCACGGAAGCTGTTTCCGAACTCCTCTCTGGCATCCTGGTATTCTTTCTCGGTCAGAACCTGTTTGTACTGTAATTTGGTATCGCCTGCATCAAGAACGATGTAGTTTGCGAAATACAGAACCTTTTCCAGAGTTCTCGGAGACAGATCCAGGATCAGTCCCATACGGGACGGAATTCCTTTGAAATACCAGATGTGGGATACCGGAGCTGCCAGCTCAATGTGTCCCATACGCTCACGGCGCACACTGGATTTTGTTACTTCTACGCCGCATCGGTCGCAGATTACGCCTTTGTAGCGAATTTTCTTATATTTACCGCAATGGCACTCCCAGTCTTTGCTTGGTCCGAAGATTCTTTCACAGAACAGACCGTCTTTTTCCGGTTTCAGCGTTCTGTAGTTGATGGTCTCCGGTTTTTTTACCTCGCCATGGGACCACTCCCGGATTTTCTCCGGGGAGGCAAGTCCTATTTTGATGGCATCAAAGCTCATCTGGTAATTTTCTTTTTTTGCTGTTTCTGGCATTTGATTACCCCTTTCCTCGCAAAGCGAAGATCTACAAGTTACATGTCATCATCTGAACTTTCATCCAGATCAAGATAAGAGTCTTCTTCTTCATCCTCTTCCACATCTACCATTTCTTCTCCGTCAAATTCTTTCTTGGAGAATCCATAGTCACCAAATCTCTCGTCCTCTCTGTCAGAGTAACGGTCTCCCTCGATGATGTGGTTCAGGTTGGTATCACCGTAATCAACTGATTCCATAATTTTAACTTCGGTATTGTCATCACGCAGTACGCGGACATCGAGTGCCAGGGACTGCAGCTCTTTCAACAATACTTTGAAGGATTCCGGAATACCAGGCTCCGGAATATTGTCGCCCTTGATGATGGCTTCGTATGTCTTCACACGGCCAACCACATCGTCAGACTTCACAGTCAGGATCTCCTGCAGCGTGTAGGATGCACCGTACGCCTCAAGCGCCCAAACCTCCATCTCTCCGAAACGCTGTCCACCGAACTGAGCTTTACCACCCAGAGGCTGCTGTGTAACGAGGGAGTATGGGCCGGTAGAACGGGCATGAATCTTATCGTCTACCAGGTGATGCAGTTTCAGGTAATGCATGTGTCCGATTGTCGTTCTTCCATCGAACGGCTCACCGGTACGTCCGTCGCGGAGCTGTACCTTACCGTCTCTTGCGATATCAACACCCTTCCACAGTTCTCTGTGATCCAGATGCTCTTCCAGATACTGATATACTTCCGGAAGCAGAATATCTTTATATTTCTCGGAGAATGCATCCCATTCCATGTTTACATAATCGTTTGCCAGTTCCAGGGTATCCTGAATATCTTTCTCGTTTGCGCCGTCGAAGATCGGAGTGGAAACGTTGAATCCAGCGCTGCTGCTGCAAGGCTCAGGTGGATCTCCAGCACCTGTCCGATGTTCATACGGGACGGCACACCCAGAGGATTCAGCACGATGTCCAGCGGACGTCCGTTCGGCAGGAACGGCATATCCTCTACCGGAAGTACACGGGAAACAACACCCTTGTTTCCGTGACGACCAGCCATCTTATCGCCGACAGAGATTTTTCTCTTCTGTGCGATGTAGATGCGGACTGCCTGGTTTACTCCAGGAGAAAGTTCGTCGCCGTTTTCACGGGTAAATACTTTGGCGTCCACGATGATACCATACTCACCGTGCGGTACTTTCAGGGAAGTATCACGTACTTCTCTTGCTTTCTCGCCAAAGATGGCACGGAGCAGACGCTCCTCTGCGGTCAGCTCGGTTTCTCCCTTCGGAGTTACTTTTCCGACCAGAATATCACCGGCACGTACCTCTGCACCGATGCGGATGATTCCACGCTCGTCCAGGTCTTTTAAGGCTTCATCGCCGACGCCCGGAACGTCTTTTGTGATCTCTTCCGGTCCAAGCTTGGTGTCACGGGCCTCTGCCTCGTACTCCTCGATGTGGATGGAAGTGTAAACATCATCCTGTACCAGACGCTCGCTTAAGAGTACGGCGTCCTCGTAGTTATATCCTTCCCAGGTCATAAATCCGATCAGCGGGTTTTTACCAAGAGCAAGCTCGCCCTGGTAGGTAGACGGACCGTCTGCGATTACTTCGCCGGCCTCTACATGGTCACCTTTAAATACGATCGGTTTCTGGTTGTAGCAGTTGCTCTGGTTGCTTCGCATGAATTTGGTCAGATGGTAAACATCTTTTGTTCCGTCATCATTGTTCATGCGGATCTCGTTGGAGCAGGAATAGGAAATGGTTCCTGCTTTTTTTGCAACGACGCAGACACCGGAGTCTACGGCTGCTTTTGCTTCGATACCGGTTCCTACTACAGGAGCATCGGTGATCATCAGCGGTACGGCCTGACGCTGCATGTTGGATCCCATCAGCGCACGGTTCGCATCGTCGTTCTGAAGGAACGGGATCAGCGCCGTAGCAACGGAGAATACCATCTTCGGAGACACGTCCATGTAATCAAACATGTGCGGCTCGTAGGACTGGGTCTCATCCAGATAACGTCCGGAAACGTTCTTGTTGAGGAAGTGTCCTTCTGCATCCAGCGGCTCATTTGCCTGTGCTACATGGTAATTATCCTCTTCATCTGCGGTCATGTAGACTACTTCGTCGGTAACACGCGGATTTTTCGGATCTGATTTGTCAATTCTTCTGTATGGAGCCTCAACGAAGCCATACTCGTTGATGCGCGCATACGATGCCAGAGAGTTGATAAGACCGATGTTCGGTCCCTCAGGAGTCTCGATCGGGCACATTCTTCCGTAATGGGAGTAGTGTACGTCTCGAACCTCGAATCCGGCACGGTCACGGGACAGACCGCCAGGTCCAAGGGCGGAAAGACGTCTCTTGTGCGTCAGCTCTCCAAGCGGGTTATTCTGATCCATGAACTGGGACAGCTGGGAAGATCCGAAGAACTCTTTGATTGCAGCTGTAACCGGTTTGATATTGATCAGGGACTGCGGAGAAATTCCGTCGATGTCCTGTGTTGTCATACGCTCACGTACCACACGCTCCATACGGGACAGACCGATGCGGTACTGGTTCTGAAGCAGCTCACCTACGGCACGGATTCTACGGTTGCCAGGTGGTCGATATCATCGGCATTTCCTGCGCCGTATTCCAGATGCATGTTGTAGTTGATGGAAGCGAAAATATCTTCCTTTGTGATATGTTTCGGAATCAGGTCGTGAATGTCACGTTTGATCGCCTGTTTGATCTCTTCGATATCGGTATTTTCCTCCAGGATCTTTTCCAGAACCGGATAGTATACTTTCTCGTTGATGCCAAGTTCTTCCTCGTCAACATCTACCCATGCTTTCAGATCTACCATTAAGTTGGAAAGAACTTTTACGTTTCTCTCCTCTGTCTGAATCCATACATACGGTACTGCTGCGTTCTGAATCTTGTCTGCGAGTTCCAGAGTAACGGTGGTGCCTTTTTCTGCAAGGATTTCACCGGTTGACGGATCTACAACATCCTCAGCGAGGATCTGGTTGCGGATACGGCTGCGCAGTGCAAGTTTCTTGTTGAATTTATAACGGCCTACCTTTGCCAGGTCATAGCGACGCGGGTCAAAGAACATGCTCATGATGAGGCTCTCTGCATTTTCTACTGCGAGAGGCTCGCCCGGACGAATTTTCTTGTACAGCTCGAGAAGACCTTCCTGATAGTTGGTGGAAGTATCTTTGGTGAAGCTTGCAAGAATCTTCGGCTCTTCACCGAACAGCTCTACGATCTCTGCATTGGAGCTTACTCCAAGTGCACGGATGAGGACTGTGATCGGAACTTTTCTGGTACGGTCTACGCGGACATAGAAGACGTCGTTGGAATCGGTCTCGTACTCCAGCCATGCTCCACGGTTCGGGATTACGGTACAGGAGAACAGTCTCTTTCCGAGCTTATCATGTGCGATGCCGTAATAAATACCAGGGGAACGTACCAGCTGGCTGACGATTACTCGCTCTGCACCATTGATAACGAATGTTCCTGTTGCTGTCATCAACGGCAGATCACCCATGAAAATTTCGTGCTCTGTGATCTCGTCTTTTTCCTTATTATATAATCTTACTTTTACCTTTAACGGTGCCGCATAAGTAGCGTCACGCTGTTTACACTCTTCGATTGAGTATTTTACGTCATCTTCACACAGTGTAAAGTCTACGAATTCAAGGCTCAGCCGTCCGCCGTAGTCGGAGATTGGTGAAATGTCATCAAAGACTTCCTTGAGTCCGCTTCTCAGGAACCAGTCATAGGAATCCTTCTGGACTTCAATCAAGTTGGGCATTTCCAATACTTCTTTTTGTCTCTGGTAACTCATTCGCATACTTTTTCCGGTAGGTATCGGACGTATTCTGTTTTTCTCCATTGACGTTGTCACCCCTTGTGTTATAATATATTTATTACCGCTCATGCCTGAACAAAAGGTTTTAGGCATATCTTGCCATAATAGTGCATTTTCTAGATTATCATGTTTTTTCAAGTGTGTCAACAAAACAGATTGTATTTTTTTCAGTACAATCTGTTTTTTACTGGTTTTTCTTCCGTGACCCTGTTAGAATAATACTTTAGATGTGATTGAAAGCACCGAATTTTCAGAAAAAACCGCCTGTTTGATTTTTTTATTTTTCAAATCAAACAGGCGGTTTTTTTATTCTAATTTTTTAATATTTCAGAGCTCCATCCCGATTTCGCTTATGCCGCGTCGAATCGTTCTTTTTAATGCTGAATATTGTCAGCCATCATGTCCATAAAGCTCCATGGTTTCAGAACTTTGTTGATCTCTGCAAACACTTTATCATCGTAGTTGTGTTTTACTTCCGTTTTGCGGTCAAACACCATGGTATCCGCATCCTCTGCTTCTACTTCCGGCCAGTGCGGGAGTCCGGCATGATCCGGGGTGCCGTTCTTTGCGAAGGCAAGAAGTGCTCCGAAGATTTCGCTTTCCAGTTTATCGCTGACATCCGGGATGCCACAAATTTCTACGAGATCTGCGTTTCCGAAGAAATATGGGATATCGGAGCAGTGCCATGCCGGCTTGCCGTGCTGGAACGGGAATTCCAGAGCGAAGTTGTAGAGATATGCTTTGCCGCCGCCTTTTGCGAACAGTTTGGCAAGTTTTACGGTCGGCTCACGCATTGCACGGTCGATGGCAAGAACATCTACGCCGTTCTTCTCCGGATATGCTTCTTTGAAAGCGTCCAGAACCTTTTCGGCATTGTCTCCATAAACCTTTTTGAGGATTTCCAGAATCTCTTCCGCTGTCAGTTTGTTCTTATCATAAGCTGCCGGTGCAAACGTTGCGAACTCGCCGTATACGGTTCCGATCATCATCGGAATCTGATGTGCATGCTCACGGAAGCCTGCGTCGAATGGATTTCCATAGAAGTAATCGCCCTTTTTCGGGCCGCCGCCGATGTAGCCGCCACTCTGTGCAATCGCCGGAGCCACTTTTGCATATGCAGCAGCAAGCTGCGGATACGGTACAGTTTCCAGCTGAGCCACATCGTCAAAGCCGAGCGCTTTCATCATTGCCGTAATAATCTCCGTGCCGTCTTTCTCTCCTGCGCCGAGCGGATCGTCCTCCATAACACCGCTCATGACAAGGCCTTTCTGGAACAGGCCGTCTGCTGATGGAATCTGCATCAGGTCAATCACCTTCATTCCGCCGCCGGACTGGCCGAAAATGGTTACATTCTCCGGATCGCCGCCGAACAGGGCAATATTGTCATGTACCCACTGCAGGGCTGCCACCATATCGGCGTGGCCTGCGTTTGCGGAGTTTTTGTATTTTTCCCCAAACGGAGACAGATCCAGATATCCTAAAATATTCAGTCTGTGGTTGACAGAAACAAGAATCGAATCACCTTTCTTTGCGATGCTGACGCCGTCATACGCAACCTGCTCGATGGAAGATCCCGCTGCGTATCCACCGCCGTGGAACCATACGAGAACCGGTTTTTTGGCTTCCGGATCAAGTTTGTTTGTCCAGATATTTAAGGACTGGCAGTGCTCATCCTGCGGCCAGTAGCGGTGCGGAACCATAAGCTCGCCGTTCGGTGTATCTTGGTTCTGAAGCGGGCATACAAAGCCGTAGTTTGTCGCATCCTTCACGCCATCCCATTTGGACGGAACCGGCATCTGGAAACGGTCTGCGTATGCATACGGAATTCCTTTGTAAATGTAAACACCGTCATAAAAATAACCTTTTAAATCGCCGGATGTGGTATGCAGCACCGGCACGCCATCGTAATCAAATATTTTCCCCATTTTGAAATACCTCTTTTCTGTAGAATTTAGCATTTATGTTGTTTTCAGTATAAACAATATTTTCGTCCTTTTCTACTCGAATTGCCGCAAGATCTTCTTATATTGTTGCTTTTTTTCCACTCTTTCTCTGTATTCTCCCACCGCGAGTGCAATTTTTTGAAGATTTTACAGAATCTGCTCCACCTCAATCAGCGCCGTCTCGTGCGGCTCCAGGCGTTCCTGCACCGTGAGGCTGCCTTCCGGGTCGGTTTCCTGCTCCCAGACACGGTATTCCGGGTCCGCACTGTGGCACAGCATCGCGCGCTCCATCCGGTTCATCCGCTCCGGAGCTCCCATCCGCACCCACGCATCGTAGCTGCTGCCGTGCTCTTTCGTCACTTTATACAGCCGCAGGCAATATTTTCCCGGTTCCAGTCCGGTCAGCTTCACTGAAAAGGTCCGGATTTCCCCCATATTGAATACGCGGTAACGGTCCGTGCGGGAAATATTCACGGCATGGCGGTAGCGGTACAGCATATCGTAGTGAACATAGTTGTAAAGGTAAATCTGGCTTTGGTTTTTCTCCGGCTCTGTGCTGATAAAATAGCCGTCCCCACGCTTCACCAGACGAGATCCCATTCTGCCGAGCAGCCGCAGCGCAGTGCAGACCGCCTTTGGAATGCCGTTCATCGTGAACAGCCCAAAACCTCCATGATACGTTTCCCGCGCCGGAAATACTTCATCCAAACGGTCATTGACCGAGAAATACGCAATTCCCTGCAGCGCCTCTTCATTTTCCAGAAGATTTTTAAACAGCCATGCCGCTTTATAACAGGTATCGTTGCACAGATCCCTCTGCCAGATGTTGCTGCTGCACTCATCCACCAGAACCGGCAGTGCACCAAGCCCAGCCTTCTGCAGCAGACCTTTTACCTTCTCCCCGCGGTTCCGCAGAAAATCCGGGTCGCGGCTCACAATCATATTGACGCTCTCGTTGTTCTGGATCAGATTCATTTTCTCCTCTTCCTCTCCATAGATCACCGTGCCAAACGAGCGGAATGCAAAAATTTCCGGCACACATTCCTTTTCCTTCATAGTTTCGATAAAGGCTTTGAGATGTTCCTCCGGTCCAAGACCAAAGGAAAGACATGTTACAAGATCCGGGCTCACACGTTTCATCTCCTCGTACGATGCTTTCCACGTCTCAAAGAACTCATCTCCTCCATCAATCGTGATCACGTCTCCGCTGATCCACGGGTTGAAAATCCAGCGCCGCATCTGGTTGATTCCATACCGTTCCCTTAGATGTTCCATCAGGTTTTTGATCAGCATGCGCCACTCAGCCAGATCTCGCGGAGAGCTGCTTAGCGCCGGACGCATCGTTCTTCCCGGGTCTGTTTTTGCCAGCAGCAACGGCATATGGCCGAATTCCAGCAACGGCTTCGCTCCCGTGGAAAGGATGAAATCGATCACCTCATCAATATAGTTCCAGCAGAACTGAATCTCGCCCCACATATTCCGCCGAAATACGCACATATCATCATCAAGAATTCCTTTTACGCGGATCAGCTCATAGCCGAGCTCCTGCACCAGCTGTTCCAGCTCATCCTGCACCTCGCGGTTCAGCACACTTGCCGCATAGCCGGCATTGATCACGCGCTTCCAGTGGCCTGCCACTCTTGGTTTCCGTCCGTTTACTGCCGCTGTCACGGAAACGGCACTCTCATTTGTCGTCTCAACCTCCTGCTCCGTGACCGCTGCATACTGCAGGAGATTCTGGAAAATATCATGGTCTCCCGCCGTTTTTTCCCGCTCTTTTCCTTTCTTTTCACTCTGTTCTGCCGTATGTTTCATCTGCTTCCGGTATTCGCTCGGTGTCATACCGCGGTATTTGCGGAATGCGCGGATCATCGCCGTCTCGTTGACAAATCCATTGCGATAGGCAATCTCCGTCAGCGTTGCGCCGCTGTGCATTTCCTGTACGGCATGCGCCAGGCGCACCTGAGTCACGTACTCCAGAAATGATACGCCGAAATACCGCGGAAAGCTCCGTGAAATATAGGCACGGCTCAGATAAAGATGATCCGCCAGATCCTCCAGCGTAATCTCTTCCCGGTAATGCTGCAGAATATAGTCCGATGCCCGCTGAAGGCGTTCCCGTCCGCTCCGGCCCTGTTCCACCTTTTTCTTGGATGTAAAGTAAGAAAGCAGATCCTCCAGAAGCGCCGTCACACGGCTTTTCATATAGACCGGTTGTTCCTCATTATTTTTGTACATTTCAAGAAAGATTCGTGCCATATCCCGCCGGATCAGGTCAAATTTTTCCTGCTGATCTTCCATATAAAAAAACGACTGACATTTGACTTCACATTTCAGCAGCTTAATGTGAAATGAAGCAATTGTCTCCGCTGAAATGCAGAGCGACAGGGCCAGTCCGTCTTCGTCCAGATCCAGATCACAGATCTGAAACCGGTTGATCGCAAAGACAGATCCCACCGGGAGACTGTGAACTTCTCCGTCCTCGTAGCTGACTCTTCCCGTCCCACGAAGCAGAAATAAAAGTTCAAAATCCGGATTCCACAGTTCCCGTTTCTCCTCCGACCGGAGTAGCCGAAAATAGAATCCCGGCATTTCCTGTTTTGTTCCTTTCAGCATCATGTCTTCGTCTCTGTTTTCTCTTTCCATTTCACACCTCATGATAGATTTTTTTGTTGTATTGTACCACAAAAAAGGTCCCGCAAAAAGATCTTCTCCTTTTGTGGGACCGATTTTTCGGTTTTTGTTTTAGTGTTTTTGTTTTAGTGTTTTTCTTTTGCTGCCTCTCTTGCCTTCAGGTCTTCCATTACCTGCGGATAAATTTTGTCAAGTTTATAAAATACATAGAAGAGAATCATAATTGCATAGAACGGAATCGGAATCCACAGATACAGGGCTTTGATTGCAGAAAGTGCACTTGCGGTCTGGGTTGCGGCAAGTCCGTTATAACCAGCTGCGGAGATGACCCACAAAGCAACGGCACTTGCGAAGCCACTTCCTACTTTCGCACCGAAGGTTGTGGTGGAATACAGCATACCTTCGACACGTGTTCCATTTTTCCACTCGCCGTACTCAATCGTATCGGCTACCATTGCGAAGATGGTTCCGGTCAGGGTTGCTGAGCCGACACCTTTGATCAGCGAGCATACCAGAAGCCAGGTAGCATTGGTCGGATTGATGACCATCAGGAGCTGGCCGGCAAGGCTGAAGAAAGTTCCGACAAGGGCTACGTTTCGTTTTCCGTATTTCAGACTGAGCGGTACACAGAACGGCATCAGAACCAGAACCGGAATGATAGAAACAGATGAGATAAATCCTGCCATGTTCTCATTCATCAGAATATATTTTGCATAGTAAGTTCCAACCGCACCGCTGGCGCCCATGCCAAGGCACATAGTAATCCAGATGCCGCAGAGCAGCAGCCACTGGCTGTTTTTGAAGATCAATTTCAGAGACTGTACAAAGTTGACATCTTCTTTCTGCTCGGAAGATACGGTAACACGCTCTTTGGTGTTTTTGAAACATACTAAGAACAGAATTGCTGCGATGACTGCATAAATCGCAGATACGATGATCCAGCTCTTCTGGTTGCTGCTTCCACCCATTTTATTTACCAGCGGAAGGGTAGATGCATTGATGATAAGGGAACCAACCTGTGCCATAAACATGCGGAATACGTTGATGACAGTTCTCTGTCCCTGATCACGGCTCATTAAGGATGTCAGTGCGCCGTAAGGAATGTTGATCATCGTGTAAAGGAATGTGGTAACGAGGTTATACGTAATCGTTACGTAAACATACTTTCCAACGGTTCCGGTATTCGGAACGAGGAATACAAGTACACATGCTACTGCAATCGGTATTGCCAGCCATAACAGCCATGGTCTTGCCTTTCCATATTTCGTTTTGACGCGGTCCATGACATATCCCATGAGCATGTCGGTGACACCGTCTGCAAAACGGGAAAACATCATGATGCTTCCGATGATTGCTGCATTTAATCCCAGTGCATCGGTGTAGAAATACGCTACAAATGTGGATGTCAGCACGAGAATCAGGTTACTGGCCAGATCTCCGCATCCGTAGCTGACCTTCTCTTTCGTGCTGATCTTTTCGGTAAGGCTCTGCTTTGCCGAAGCTTGTTCTTTTGCTGCCATTGTTTTTTCCTCCATACATTTTTGAGGCTGCGGATGAATCTCCTTCTCTCTTCCGCCCTCTTTGTGGCCGTACCATGCGCCTACGACCTTTGTTCTGTTTCTCAGTATAAGGATTTTTTTGGCAATTTTCTACTCACTTTCCACACGCTATTTCTCATTTTCTTGTCTTTTTCTGTTTTATTATTATGTTTTCATATTTTTTAGTGCAATTCTCGATAATGATTCAGGCAAATTATCTCTATACATGCAACCTCATGTACCTTCAAATGTTCCTGAACAGAAAGAATCTGTTCCTCTCCCACCGTTTCCCGCCAGACACGGTACTCCGGATCTGCACTGTGGCATATCATTTCCTTCTCTTCCGATGTCATTGCCTCCGGCGCACCCATCGCCGCCCAGCAGTCATATGGGCTGCCCTGTTCGCGCGTAATCTTATAGCACTGGATACGGTATTCTCCCCCTGGCACTTTTTGGAGCTGCACAGAAAATGTCAGATTTTCTCCCGCCTGAAAAACACGATATCGATCTGTCCGTGAAATATTGACGGTATGGCGATGACGGTACAGCATGTCATAATGCACATAATTGTAGAGATAAATCTGTATTTTCTCTTCTCTTTCTTCGGTGCTGATAAAATACCCTTTTCCCGATGCAACAAAACGCGTCCCCATCTTTCCGAGAAGTTTTGCCGCACCATAAACTGCTTTAGGTATCCCATCATCCGTAAACATTCCGAATCCTCCATGGAAAGAATCGTGTACCGGAAAGATCTCATCCAGACGGTCATTGATGGAAAAATATGCAAGGCCATTTGCCTCATTCTCGTTTTCCAGCATGTTTTTAAACAGCCATGCCGCTTTATAGCAGGTATCATTGCACAGATCTCTCTGCCATACATTATTGCTGCACTCGTCCACAATGATCGGTGTTCCCTGAAATCCCATTTTCTGCAGCCTCTTTCTGATTTTCCGAAGATAGTTTTGCAAATAATCCATATCCCGGCTGACTGCAAAATCAAAGCTGTCACTATTGACAATCAGGTTCAGGTCTTCCTGCTCTTCCCATGACATAACTGCGCCAAAGCTGCGTACTCCGTAAATTTCCGGAAGGCAGCCCGCCTCCTCCATTTTCAAAAGCAGCTCTTTTATCCCATGTTCTCCCATCGTTCCATAAGAAAGACAGGTCAGAAAATCCGGGCAGATTCTTTTAATCTCCTGATGGGAAATCCGGTAAACCTCTATATACCGATCCATCCCGCAGTTCTCAAAGAAATCCGCGTTCACCCAAGGAACCCAAATCCAGTTGCGCATCCGTTCCACTCCATACCGGGTGCGCAGATGATCCATAATCCCGCCGATCAGTCTTTTCCATGCTTCCAGATCCTTCGGCGCGGCATTTTGCACCGGACGCATGGTAATCTGACTCGGCTGCTCTGCCAGCAGCCCCGGCATATGACCGAATTCTATCATGGGCTTCGCTCCAATGGAAAGAATAAAATCAAGAACCGCATCAATATATTGATATCCGACCCGTATTTCTCCTTTCATATCTCTCCGCAGCACGCACATATCATCGTCCAGAATTCCCTTTACCCGAATAAATTCATATCCGATATCACGAATCGCCTGCGCCAGTTCCTCCTGCACACGTGCATCCAGAACAGATCTTGCATAGCCGCCATTGATGATACGCCTCCAATGCCCTGCTATTCTCTGTTTTCTTCCTCCCAGTGCAGCCAGAATCTGAACTGAATTTTCTTTTTCCGCATCAAATTCCTGTTCTCGGAATCCCGCATACTGCAAAAGTACCCGGTATACATCGTTGTCTTTCTCATAGTCCTCTGTTGTTCTGTCGATATACTTAATGAGCCCGCAATTCTTTTCTTCTTCTCTTACGGCAGTCTGAACTATGCTTTTCCGATATTCTCCCGGTGTCATGCCGAAATATTTTCGGAATGCGCGGATCATCACATTTTCGTTAGAAAATCCGTTATTGTATGCAATCTCCGTCAGCGTCGCATCTCCATGCATATCAAGAATTGCATGCGCCAGACGTACCTGAGTTATGTATTCCAGAAACGAAACACCAAAATACCGCGGGAAGCTCCTTGAAATATACGTCCGGCTCAGATAAATATGGTCCGCCAAATCCTCTAGCGTGATTGCTTCTTTATAATGCTGCAGAATATAATCCGACGCCATCTGAATCCGTTCACGGCCGCTCCTGGAATGTTTCATCCGTTCACCGGCAGCAAAATACCTCGAAAGATCCTCAAGAAGCGCCGTTATCCGACTGCGCGCATTGACAGGCTGCATCATATCGTTTTTGTATGCTTCCTGAAAAACCCGTGCCAGATCACTGCGTATTACATCAAATGCTTCCTGCTGCTCCTCCGTGAACAAAAAGGATCTGCATTCTATCTCATATTTTAAAAATTCAATATGAACGGACGCAATCGCATCTGCACTCATTTTCAACGACAGCAGAATCCCCTGCTCATTCAGATCAATCGAACAAATCTGAAACCCATTCACAACAAAAAGATCCTTCTCTTGAACCCGATACACAACACCGTCTTCATAACTGACTCTTCCATCACCTTTCAGCAGAAACAGAATCTCAAAATCTGCATTCCATAGTGATCTCTTGTCTTCCGCCCGATAGATCTGAAACTGAAATCCCGGCAGCGTCTCCTGACCCCCTTTCAGGATTTCTTTCAGACCTGTTTTTTTCTCCTGTTTTTTCATCCTCTTTTCCTTTTGCTCTCCCACACCTTTTAATTCTATTTTTACGTTTCCCAAGGAGTATGTCAAGGGGAAATTTTAATTCTCTATCTGCGAAAAACTGCGGTTCCGCAAAGCATATGCATCCGCAGAACCGCAGTTTTTGTTTCCGTTTTTTGTCTATTTATTTACCTTCAGCACCAGACACTGATACGGCTGCAGACGGATCGTTCCCTCGCCCGCCTCGCAGGTGTCATAGTTATTCAGAAGTACTTCTTCGATTGTATCTGTAAATGGCAATGTAATGCCATCCGCAAGAGAAGTAGTAAGGATCAGAACATTATTCTTCTCATCCTTCCTGCGGTACGCCAGAACGCCGCTTACCGTCTCGTATTCCGGAATCAGCGTTCCGTAGAGGAAGGTTTCTTCCAGATCTTCACGTCGTCTTACTGCCACCATTTTGCGGTAGAACCACAGCAGGGAATCAGGATCTTTTTCCTCGGCCTCATAGTTCAGTTCCGTATAGTTTTTATTCACCGGGAACCACGGCGTACCTGTTGTGAATCCCGCCTCGGCAGATGCATCCCACTGCATCGGAGTTCTGCTGTGCTCGCGGCTCTCGCAGTTGATCTGCTCGAGCGCTTCCGCATCCGTTTTTCCTTCGGCAATCAGGCGGTCGTAAATAGCAAAGGTCGGTTTATCGACGAATCCCTGAATGGACTGTTTCGGGTCGTCGCGCATGCCGATTTCCTGTCCCTGATACAGGAACACAATACCCGGCAGGAAGAAATTAGTGACCGGAAGCATTTTTTCGCTGCAGCGGTTCTGGTCCTCCGGCATCAGGAACCGGTCGATGCTGCGCGGTTTGTCATGATTTTCAAGGAAATTACAGAGCATGCCGCGGCCATCCACGATTTTCTGTGCCGCAAAAAGCTGATCGCGATAATCGTCAAACAGCGCCACGGTATTGCCCCATTTCGGATTACGCACATTGTCGAGGGTGTGACAAAAATCGAAAACGGACGAGAAACTGCCGTTTTCCCCAATCACATCCTCCACATCCTCCGGTCCCATGTGATCGTACTCTCCGATCGTCAGCGCATCGGTCGGCGCAAAGGTGCGCTCCTTCATTTCACACAAGATATCGGCAAGACCGTCTACATTGTTGAAATACTCGAACGCCATATTGTACTCGTCCGGTCCATCCGGCGGAAGGTTGGTGTACTGATAATTCTTTTTCAGATGGCTGATCGCATCAAGACGGAATCCGCCAAGTCCCAGATCCATCCATTTTAAAATCATCTCATAAATTTCTTCCCGCAATTTGGGATTCTCCCAATTGAGATCCGGCTGCTCTTTTGTGAAGATGTGGAGGTAATACAGTTTATCATATCCCGGTACTTTCTCCCACGCGCTGCCGCCAAAAATCGACCGCCAGTTGTTCGGCTCTTTGCCGTCTTTTCCTTCCCGGAACACATAATACTTTCCGTACTTTCCAAACGGATCTTTGAGTGCCGCCTGAAACCACGCATGCCGGTCAGAGGAATGATTCACGACAAGGTCCATCAGAATGCGGATGCCGCGTTTTTTTGCCTCCGCAATCAGCTCCTTCATGTCCTCCATCGTTCCAAACGACGGGTCGATATCCATGTAATCGGAAATATCGTATCCGTTATCCACCATCGGGGATGCAAACACCGGACAGAGCCAGATGACATTGGCTCCCAGTTTTTCTATTTTGTCAAGATGACGGATCACGCCTTTCAGATCTCCTATGCCGTCTCCATTGGTATCCTGAAAACTCTTCGGGTAAATCTGATATCCGACCGTTTTGTGCCACCACTTTTTCTCCATTACTCTTCTCCTGTTCATTTTGTTTTTATAATGCGGGCCGTTCTTTAGGTTTACCGCAAAACCTATAGTGTTTCCACTATATCACAAAAGAATGGATTATGCTACTTTTTCTTTTTGATTTTTCCCGATGTCCGCTTTACCGTTACGGTTCACTGTTTTTTCATCAGCGGCAAAATCACGCAGGAAGCAGCTTTTCTGCCCATATGAATGGTCTGATGTGCAATTTTATTTTCCGTTTTTTCCGACCACAGCCCTTTCTGATTGCTGTGGACATGGTACTGCGGGAAGTCGGAGGAGGAAACATCTACACGAATGCAGGAACCCTTTGGAATCGTGTATACAATATTCCACATAGTAATCTGTACCTCTGCCACGCTGCCCGCCTCATAGGCTCCGGCCTCCGTTTTTCCCTGCTCCAATGTTGCAATCGAGGAACGAATGTTGTACGCTTTTCCTTCCGGCGTTACCTCCATGATTTTAGCGGTAAATGCCGTATCCTCGCAATCACTTTCCACGAACAGACGGACGGAAGCTTTTCCGTTCAGCGTGAAAGTTTCTTCCAGCGGTTCTGATACAAAACTCAGGACATCCTCACGATAGTCCGGTTCCGGCTGGAGATGGCTGCCGATCTGCGGCATCGTATGCAGAAGGGCTTCTCCGCCGATACTCTCGACCGGAGTGGCCGGGTCAAACGTGTAGTTTCTCGTTTTTTCCCGTTCCGGCGCGTCTGCCCGCAATGCTTTTTCATCCAGATACAGCGTCATGTTTCCCGCAGTTCCTTCTTCTCCCAGTCGGTCGGATACGATGTCAATCCACCGGTCCGCTCCGATTTCATAGGCACGGATCCGCTGCGTCGGGATTTCTTTTTGTTTCAGCGTCAGCTCAAACCATTCCAGCATCTTTGGAATTTCTTCATTCTGCGGGTGCAGCACCTCTTTATCTTCAAGACAAATCTGGAAAAAGTGGTTCCATGCACCGATTTCCAGCCAGCTGTGCTGTTTCGTCTCCTCGTTCAGGCGCTCCCACGTTTTCATACTACTGCCGTGGTGATGATCGTACCAGCCGCTCAAGAGATAGATCGGGACTTTCGTTTTTGACGGGATTTCCCGCAACTGTTTCCACCAGCCCGTCTGCCAGAGTGCCGCATCCGGGCTCGGGCTTGTGATGTATTCGCGGTAGGACGGAACACGCTGTCCCCAAAGAGCTTCATCCACCTTGACCTGCGGCAGATAGCGACAGCTTTCGCGGTAATCGGCGGACACCGGTTTTTCTGCATTTTCCATCGACCATGCCGTCAGGATATCGTGGCGGAAGCAACCTTTTTCGTAGGCTGAGGTAAAGCGGTCGGTTCCATAATCTTCAAGGAACATGGCAGCAACCTTTCCTTCCGCGGCATCGGCAAAAGCCCAGCCGGTCATACTCGTGTAGGAATGACCCCAGTAGCCTAAAATCTCGCACCATGGCTGTTCTACAAGGTAATTCATCGTGTCGATGCCGTCGTTCCGTTCGTTAATGTTTGGCTCCCATTTTCCTTCCGACTGCTCTCTGCCACGGCAATACTGGTAGACATACACATAACCCCTGCGCGCCAGTCCCTCACCGTAGGCACGGTGAATACGGTCGTTGCCCGGATAGCAGGTACGAGTCAGGATGACGGGATATTTCTTGTTTTCTCCTGATCCGCCTTCCCTTGGAAAATAATAGATTGTATGCAGCTTCACACCATCGCGCATCTCGATCTGGCTGTCTTTTCTTTCAAATGCTGCACAGCTTTCGGAAACGCCGCTTTTCGCAAATTGTGCTTCTACGCGTTTTACCGCAGCCGTCATAAAATCTTCTGCCATTGCCCTAAACCTCCATTTCCAGCAGTGCCATACCGAGTGTCTTTCCATGTTTATCCAACGCCAGCGATCTTGTAACACCGCCGCCGAGTGTCTTGTCGAGGACAAAGTTCAGCGCATGGATTCCGTCCAGTTCGTAGCGGGTTACTTTTCCGTGGCAGATTTCGCGGAAGTATTCTGCTACGCGTGTTTCTGTTACTTTTTCTTTCAGCATTTCATAATTATTCTCATCATACGGGATCACCGAAATATTGGAGATCTCGCCCTTATCGCCTGTTCTTGCATGTGCAATCTCTTTTAATTTCATCGCCTTATACCTCCCGGAATGTAACTTTTGCTTCTACTGCATCGCGCGGCACAAAAATTGAGCAGACCGAGACAATCTCAGACACCCGTTTCACTGCTCCGCCGCCTCCTGCGGGACCGTTGGTATAGAGAGCCTCCACCTCGTTTGCCAGCAGAACGGCATTTTTCCGGTCTTTCGTTCTGCCTGCGGCGCGGAGACGCACTTCACACAGAGTTCCACTTCCGATCTCCTTGGAAATTGCATCACGATACAGGGAATTGCATCCGATAAAATCAGTACGGTACTCTTCCAGCTCGATGCCTGTCAGTTCAATCCGCTTCTCCAGAATCTCTGCCGCCAGCTCCGCCCGTGCCACACAGTTGCTTCCGCCGTAGGAAATTTCACCCTCACCGATGAAGCAGTCCTTGTAGCCGACACTCACTTTCAAAGTTTCCGGTCTTCCATGCGTTGTCGCATGCTCGGCGCGAACCTGGTTTTCCCCGATCTGCCGGAACGTCACCTTTGAAAAGTCCGCTGTTGCATCCGGGGTCAGGTAAGCCTTTGGGTTGTGGATTTCGTAGATCATCTGCTCTTTACAGGTATCCACGCTCACCAGTCCGCCACTTCCCTCGACTTTTGTCACGGTAAATGCGCCTGTCCCGTCGATCTCAATGAGCGGGAATCCAAGTTTCCACAGATCCGGCACATCCTTGTAGCCCGGATCCGCAAAATAGCCGCCTGTCACCTGTCCGGCACACTCCAGCAGATGGCCTGCCAGAACCGCCTGTCCCATCTGATCCGGGTTGTCGTCAATGTTCCATCCGAACTCATGTACCAGCGGTCCGATCGTCAGTGCAGGATCGGAAACGCGACCGGTAATGACAAGATTGGCGCCCTCTTCCAACGCTTTTGTGATGCCCTCCGCACCCATATAGACATTCGCAGAATCAGAACATCTTTTTTCTCTTTTAACAGCGTGCCATCCTCCAGCACTTTTTCATTTTCATACTTATCCAGTTCGTCTGTAATATCATCGCCGGTCACACAGGCAATTTTCAATCCACCGACACCCAGTTTTCTGGCAATTTCACACGTCCGTTCTGCAGCAGATACCGGGTTGGCAGCTCCCATATTGGTAATAACTTTTACTTTGTTTTTCGCCATCAGCGGGAGAATTTTTTCCATTCGGTAGTCGAGCAGCTGGTTGTAACCCTTCGACGGATCTTTCTCTTTGTCCTGCTGCCCGATCGCAACGGTGCGTTCCGCCAGACACTCGAAAATAATGTAGTCCAGATTTCCTTTTTCCATCAGCTCCACTGCCGGCTCAATGCGGTCTCCCGCATAGCCTGCGCCGCTTCCGATTCTGATTTTTTTCATGTTCTATGGCCTCGCTTTCTTTGATCTGAGATCATTGTAATGCGATATCCGGGCAGATACTACAAAAGGGATCGTAATTTCTAAAATTTTAGAAATCATGATCCCTCTTTTATGTGAGTTCTGTTACAGCAAAGACAGAAAATACCACAAAGCCACAGAGCTGCAGAAATTCCGGCATTTCATTCTCCTTCTGTCTTATTCTTTGATTTTATTGTATAACGTTGCCAGCGAAATTCCGAGTTCCTTTGCCGCTTTTTGCTTCCCTTCCATATCCCGTCCGTACAGCAACAACGTATTTTTGATCTCCTGCCGTTCAAAGCGGCGCACCCGCTCTTCCAGCGTCATGTGAGCCTCTGATTCCCGTTTTTCAAACTGTACGAGACTCGTCACAATTGAGATGCTTCCGCGGATATGATGCTCTTCCCAGATCGGATAAACACTTGCAAAGTATTCCTGTGTTCCCTCTCTCCGCACCATTCCCTCGACCGGGATGCCGCTCCAAATGACTTCCGGAGCAATGGCAGATTTGCGGTACTCCGTGATTTTATGACCTTTCGCGGTTTCAAGCGGAACGCCGATGAAATCGCTGTAGACTTGATTAAAGAACACAATCCTGCTGTGCTGATCGCAGATCAGGATTCCCTGCTGTAGAGATTCCAGAACGGAATGTACCTGCATTTTTCGTTCCTCCCGTTTTCTCTTTCTGTACTCTCGGAGTCTTTCTGTCATGAGGATATTTAGCCCTTATACTCCTCCTTAAATGTCTTGTATAAATAGATCACATTCTCAATTTTATCTCCACGGTCGCAATTACATTTTGATACCACATGGCATCACCATACCTTTCGGCAATTTTTAACTTTATTGCCAGTTCAAAAAAACGCACGGCAGGAAATCCCGCCGTGCGTCCATAGATTCTGATTTACGCTTAAATTATTTAAGAGTAACTTTAGCGCCTTCAGCCTCAAGTTTAGTTTTGAGCTCTTCAGCTTCTGCTTTGGAAGCACCCTCTTTGAGGACTTTCGGAGCACCGTCAACTACTTCTTTAGCTTCTTTCAGGCCAAGTCCTGTAGCTTCACGTACAACTTTGATAACTTTAACTTTGTTCGGGCCAACCTCTGTCAGCTCTACGTCGAACTCGTCTTTCTCCTCAGCTGCTGCTGCATCGCCTGCTGCTGCTGCAACTACAACGCCTGCTGCTGCGGATACGCCGAACTCTTCCTCACATGCTTTTACAAGATCGTTTAACTCTAATACAGATAACTCTTTGATAGCGTCAATAAATTCTGCGGTTGTTAACTTTGCCATTTTATTTTCCTCCTTGGATATTTTCTGAATAATGTTCTCAGGCTGCGTATTTCACGCTGCCCGCTTGAGGCTTAGGCCTCTGCTGCGCCGCCTTTGGACTCTGCGATCTGGTTGAGGACGCGAGCCAGGTTTGCGATCGGGGACTGGATGCTTCCAAGCAGTTTGCCAAGAAGTTCTTCTCTTGACGGAACGTTTGCCAGTGCTTCCATTCCAGCTTTGTCGTAGTAGTTTCCTTCTACAACACCAGAAACCATCTCCAGCTTCGGAGCGGTTTTTGCAAATTTAGCGATGATTCTTGCCGGAGCTGTTGCATCGTCTTTGCTGATTGCGATAGCGTTTGTGCCATCCAGGTCTTTGGTAAGAGACTCGAAAGCAGTACCAGCGAATGCACGTTTCATCATTGTATTTTTGTATACTTTGTAATGAACGCCTGCTTCTCTTAACTCTTTACGCAGCTGAGTATCCTGAGCAACGGTTAATCCGCTGTAGTTTACCAGCAGCACGCACTGTGCGCCTTCTACCTGTGCGCTGATCTCTTCCAGGACCGGCTTCTTCAGATCGATTTTTGCATTGATTGCCATGATTGCACCTCCTTGTAGTATTTCGTACCTACGCTTTGGAAGTATAAAAAAAGCTCTTCGCGAAGATTGGCGAAGAGATCTCAAAATTCCATAACATGAACCTTGTGTAACTTCTCCTCGGCAGGCGTTTGAAACTTACGCCTTGCGGCACCTGCTGTCTTCGGCGTGATACAGGTGGTATGATATCATATGTGAGGAGGGTTGTCAAGATCAAAATAGACTTTTTTCATATTTGTGCAACTTCATCAAAATATGCGTTCTATTTTTTCAAACCGTTTCTTCCTATACCATGTTATACTTACGTTGTTGTCGCCTCCCAAACTGGCAACAGGAAGGGGGTGAGCGCATGTCTATACTTATTTCTCTTATCGTTTCCGTTGTAGCAGGTGTAATCAGCTACTATATCTGCAAGTGGCTAGACGGAAAACATGGTGACAATTAGCCCAGGCGGATGCCCTTCCGTAAAATAGGGAAGAACCCCCAGCAGTTGCCGCTGCTGGGGGTTCGCTTTGTGAACACATGTCACTTATTTCTCTTATCAGCTACATATACTATATCATATGCAGAACCGAATTTCAAGATTCCTCTCCCACATTTTTATTTCACTTTCACCAGTCGCACAGCCATATACGGTCTTGACGGCATGTCGATCGTAAATTCTCCGCTGTGACGGCCTGCCGGGGTAATCGTCATGTTCCAGGTGTCGATGACTTCCACATCAAACTCCTGGCCTTCCGGCATGTAGAACGGGCGGCGGCATGGGCGGTTGGCACCGTAATAGTACATCACGCAGTCCTTTCTCGGATGGCTTGCGCTGTTTGTGCAGCAGGTCTCATCAAAGAATGCCGGAAGCGGCTCCATATAGCCCCCGTTTTCTTCCATAATATCCAGCAGGAACTGGATTCGCGCCGGGCTTCCGCCCTTCAGCTCTCCGCCGTGTGACCACCAGATCACACCGTTTTCATTTTCATACGTCTCTCCATGCTGGCCATATCCACCTCTGGTGTATGCCTCCCAGAACCGGCGTGTCATCTCCTCGCCGCTGATATTTCCCCAGCCGAACGGAAGATTTCCTTCATATGCAATCTCATCGAGTACGCACGGTTTTCCATACTGCGGGCGCCAGATTTCCACATTTTCTGCGGTACGGTACAGATCGATTCTCTGCAGACTGCAGTGCGTGATCCATCCCCTGGAATGATCGTACATGGTCATACAGTTGTGAATGGAGCGCAGATGGCGGTACGGATCCTGACGGCAGACGGTTTCTGCATTGGACTCCCACTCGGATACCGGTTTCCAGCGGAACAGGTCAAATTCATTTGCCATAGCCCACCATACATTGTGGTATGCGCTGAAACGGTTAACAACGTATCTTAAATAAAAGTTCTGCTGCTCCAGATTCATGCGTGAATAGCCCCAGCGGTCGTACGGATGGAACAAAATCAGATCAGCCTGGATTCCCATGGTGCCAAGGCGTACGATCGTATTTTCTATGTGTTCAAAATAAGAAGGATTTGGACGGGTATAATCCCATACTTCATCCGGGTTTTCGATCATGGCATCAATGCCGCCGAACATATTGCGCGGAGCTTTTTCCAGCTTCTCTGTCTCAAAATCAGACGGAGACCACGGAGAGTTTTCACGAATTTCAAACGGATACTGTGCCGGCTCTTTTAAATTGTAGACATAGTGCTTCGGGAAAACGCAGAATCGGATCTTGTTGAATGGAGAAGCTGCAAGACTTTCATACGTTTTCTCCTGTGTCTCCTTACTCTGCAGCTCCCACACATAGCAGGTCGTACCACACGGGTAGTATTCCTTTCCGTCATCGTAAGCAAAATGATAGGTGTTTGCCACACGAACCGGACCGTGGCAGTTTTCATCGGCTGCGCTGACCTCCACCGTCACCTTCGCCTCATCGCCCCAGCTTGTTGCCGCGGTGATCTCATACGTTCCTTCGCAGGATGGCATAAAGCGAAGCTTGTATACGCCGTTTCCGTCATAAAAGCCCTCGGCATGCTTTTCCTCTGCCTGACCTGCCATCGTTCCTTTCACCCACTGCTCCGCAAACGGATTTCCCTCGGACGGTCCCCTGAAAACCAGTTCTGCAATTCCATATCGTTTTACATATTCGGTATAAGACTGTAACATACGTTCCACCTTTCTAAAATAAGTATTGCTTCGTATCGTGATAATTTAATTTTACTAAATGTATTTTGAATAGTCAATCTTTTTAAATTAAACTTTTAAACAATAATTCAGTTATTTTTTTATCACTTTTGCCGATATCTATTTCTTTTTTCCTTGTATTTATTGACGTTTTTTCACTTTTATTGTAAACTTTCCCATAGAGTCTGCCGGACCTTTTGCTGAACAGTTCCGGCATTTTCTTTTTATCTGGCTCAAAATTCAGCATATATCTAACATGTACAGGAGAGGAGATGGTCCTTTGAAAAAACGCTTTTCCAAAATTTCCATACACTCACTTGGTTTTCGTATTTTTGTTCTGCTTGCAGTCATGATCGTCCTTTTTTGCGCGCTTGTCGCGTACAACAACACAGCCGCTTTCGGTCTGATGCTTGAGCGGATCCATGAGAACTCGGAAAATACACTGGTTCTGTACCAGAAAAGCCTGGATGAAAATCTTTCCCGCACGGAAACCTACCTCTATGTTTTCGCATTAAATGATGCCGATCTTCTTTCCCTCCGCGCAGCAGAACCACAGACAACCAACTGGTATATCACATTAAACCGAATCAAAAAAAGCTTTGAAAACGCAACGCCAAACTATACCGTAGACGGCTTTTTCTGCTATCAGGAAGCCACAGATGCCCTGGTCCTCTATGACCAGACCACCAACCCGACACCGTTCCTCTGGAACTATATCCGTGAAATCGCCAAAACAGAGGATCCGTCCTCTGTATGGAATCTCAACGAAATCAACGGGAAATATTACCTTGTCCGTATTCTGAACCTGAACGGATATCTGCTCGGCGCGTACATTTCCACGGATACACTCCTTGGCACTCTGGTCGATACAAAAACGCAGGACAGTCTTCTGTATTTTTCCGATGGTCCCCTTCTTCTGCGCACCCCGTCAAACGATGTCCGCCTGGAGGCTCCCCGCTTGAAATGGCGACGATATCCTTCCTACGACATTGATGGAACCTCCTGGATGGCTGTTTCACATGAACTGAACGAAACACCGCTGTCGCTGACCCTGCTTTTAAAGGCTTCGGAATACACCAAATATCAGAGCAGCTTTTATCTTCTCGCCCTGATCGTTTCGCTCGGTCTGTTCGTAATCTGGCTGCTCCTGTCTGCTTCCCTGCACCGCTGGGTTCTTCACCCGGTTCACATGCTGACGCATGCGCTGGAACAGCTCCGCGGCGGTGATCTCAAGGTGCGGATTCCGGATGACGCTATGCTCGACGAATTCCGGAAAATGACGACCGCTTTCAACGATATGGTCGAAGAGATCGATGATCTGAAAATCGCGAATTACGAAAAACAGCTCGCCCGTCAGAAGCTGGAAGCGCTTTACCTGAAGCAGCAGATCACGCCGCATTTTATGATCAACTGCCTGAACACCATTTATCAGCTGACTGAAAATAACCATGCGGACCTGGCACGGCAGATGCTTCAGAACCTGAGTGTACATCTGCGCTATACGCTTTCCTCCGGCCAGACCGTCTCGCTTTTAGAAGAGCTAAACCTTGTAAAAAACTACGTGGAGCTTTCCTCCATCCGCTATCCCGGCGCGCTGCGCCTGCTCCCTTCCTGCGAAGAATCGCTGCAAAATGCAACGGTTGTGCCGCTTATACTCCTGAACTTTGTGGAAAACACGATCAAATATGAGGTCGTTATGGGGAAAGTGCTGGACATGCATATCGATATCACCGCGCAGGAAGAAAATCAGTGTACCCGTCTTCATATCTGTATCTGGGATACCGGATGCGGTTTTTCCGAGGATATACTTGCCGTGCTGCAAAAGCTTGATACCTATGTAAACTCCGAGCAGGAACACATCGGCATCACAAACGTGGTGCTCCGCCTCCGCCAGATTTTTCCCGACGCAGCTTTTGCTTTTGGCAACCGCCCCGGCGCAGGCGCTCAGATTACCATTGATTTTCCTTACGTTCCCTTTTTCCGCATCGACGGATAACCGGAACAGCTAAAAATATGTTTTGGGAGGTTATTATGAACCTGTTAATTGTAGACGATGAATATTATACCGTTGAAAGCATCTCCAACAAAATCCGCACACTACGCCCGGACTCTTTCGAGATTTTCTGTGCCTACAATATGACGCAGGCATTGGAAATCTTTTCCGCACATACGATTGATCTGATGATCTGTGATATCGAGATGCCCGGCGGCTCCGGCCTCGAACTGCTGGACCAAATCCGCCAGGCACACTACGAAACCGTCTGCATTTTTCTGACCGCCTATGCAAAATTTGAATATATTTCCCGCGCTATGAAGCTTTCCAGCAGTGACTATCTGTTGAAGCCGCTGGACGACCATGCTCTTCTGGAAGCTCTTGACAAAGCCTGTGCGCAATGTGAAAAGCAGCAAAAGGACCGCGTCAACACCCTTCATGCCAATTACTGGAAGGAAAGTGAGCTCCCGCTTGCGGAACAGTTTTTCCTCGACCTGTTAAATGGCAGTATTTCCTCTGCTCCTTCCGAAGTGTGGATGAAATCCGCTATCGCCGTCTGGATGTCAAACTGATTCATCAGCCCTTCTATCCGCTTCTGATCCAGACCGGACAGACGAACTCCTTTTCTCCGACCGACAACCGTACCCTGTATGAATTTGCCTTAAAAAACATTGTCCGTGAATATTTTTTCAAAGCTTCCGAGCTTCCCCTGACGATCCGCGCATTGGACGGTTTTTATCTTCTGCTTCTCCCGGCCTCCACACACTCTCGGGACGCCGTGATTGGCCGATGTCGTCAGGCCCTGACCGACTTTGTGACACACTTTCCGTTCTCGATCAACTTTTTCGTTGATCAGAAGGTCTGTCTCCCGGAAGACCTGCGAAAAACTTTTCTTTCCATGAAAGCCTTCGCCGGAAAGAATGTCACCTACGAAAATCACGTTTTCGATCTTGCCGCTGAAACCGAAGCTCCTGTTCAGACACCTTTTCAGCCGATTCCATCTGACCGCTGGTCCGATCTTCTCACATCCGGAAAAACGGAACAGCTTCAGATTGAGATTTTTGCTTTCTTAAATCAGATGAAAAGCTCCGGCACCGCTACGCGGGAATTTCTGACCGGCTTTTACTATCAGTTCCTGCAGCTGCTGTTTCGCCAGATGGATCATCCGGGCAGCGAAGACGAAGCCTTCCGCCGCCAGATTACCGTTGCTTCCCCGGAGCAGACCTTCTCCTCGTTTGGTGCTTTACGAGAATGGATTTCCAACAGTCTTCTGCTGTTCACACAAAGCCGTCAGGCAGCCGCTTCCCAGGACACGGCTGTTGCCACCGTGAAGGCATATATCGAATCGCACCTCTCCGACGAGCTGGATCGCGATACGCTTGCGGCCATGGTGTATCTGAACGCCGATTATCTGTCCCATCTCTTCAAAAAAGACACGGGAAGTTCTCTCATCAACTACATCATCGACCGCCGGATTGCTCGCTCCAAGGAGCTTCTCGCAAAGGGCGAAATGAGCATCCGCGACATTGCCATCACCTGCGGCTTCCAGAATATTTCGTACTTCTCCCGCCAGTTTAAAAAATCGACGGGCATGACACCACGGCAGTTTAGAAATTAAAAAAATCCGGCCTTCCTTTTGCATATCGGAAAGCCGGATTTTTTGGATTCACTTACTTTTTTATCAGCCTTCACGCCGCCAAGGGTAATACCTTTTACAAAGTTTTTCTGGATGAACGGATAAATGATCATGATCGGCAGAATACCAAGTGCTGCCATCGCCATACGAACCGTTCCGGATGGGATCTGGGAGAGGCCTTCGCCTGCCTGCGCCATGTTGTTGGCGTTCTGCGTCAGCGCCTGAATATTCTGCATCAGACGGTTCAGCAGGTTCTGGATACTGTAGAGATCCGTTCTCTTTGTCAGATAGATATAACCATTGTTCCAGTCATTCCAGTAAGCGATACCGGAGAACATGGCAACGGTGGTAATAATCGGTTTGGACAGCGGAATGGCGATCTTCCACATAGTCTGGAATTCGTTTGCACCGTCAATATAGGCAGCCTCAAGAATTTCATCCGGCACACCGGTGACAAAGTAGCTCTTCATCAGGAGAACGTTGAATGCGCTCATCATCAGAGACGGAACCAGCAGCCCGAAGAACGTATCTTTCACATGGAATACGGTCGTGTAATTGATATAAGTCGGTACAAGGCCTCCATTAAACAGCATGGTAAAGAATACCAGGAAGGTCAGGACATTTCGTCCCGGCAGACCCTTTTTCGAAAGGCCGTAGGCCAGACAGGTTGTCAGTGCAAGGCTGCATACAACGCCGGTTGCGGTCAGGATAAAGGACATTCCATAGGCTTTGATTACCATGGAACTGCTGGATGTGAATACCCACTCATAAGCATAGGTACTCCACTTTTCCGGCAGAAAAGAGTATCCATTCTGTAACAGAGTTGCATTGTCAGTCAATGAGGAAATGAACATCAACAGAATCGGAATGATCGCGAGCAGTGTCAGGATTGTCATGATCAGATGGCCGAAAAAGCTATAAATTTTATCTTCTCTTGTTTTCATACCGTTCCTCCTAGATCAGCGCGCTGTCGCGGTCAATTTTACGTACCAGCAGGTTGGCGCCAAGCACCAGAATAAATCCTACGATCGACTGGTAAACACCGGCTGCGGCAGACATCGAAACATTGCCCATCTGAAGCAGTCCGCGATATACGTAGGTATCAATTGTGTTTGTTGTGGAATACAGAGCTCCCTGGTTCATCGGCACCTGGTAAAAGAGACCGAAGTCAGAGTAGAAAATTCTTCCGATTGCCATCATGGTCAGCATGATAATGGTCGGACGCAGAAGCGGCAGGGTAATATATTTGATCTGCTGCCATCTCGTTGCACCATCGATCTTGGCTGACTCATAGAAGGATTTATCAAATCCCATCAGTGTTGCCAGATACACAATACAGTTGTAGCCAACCGACTTCCATGCACTGACAAAAACCAGGATAAACGGCCAGTATTTCGGTTCCGAATACCAGGAAACCGGATCTTTTCCCAGCGCCTTTAAAATCGTGTTGTTAATGAATCCGTTTTCTACACTGAAGAATGCAAAAACAAGATATCCGATGATAACGGTGGAGAGGAGGTTCGGAAGAAGAATTGCACTCTGGTAAACTTTCTTCCGTTTTCCTTCCAGTTCACTCAAGACAATAGCTACTGCGATTGCCAGTGTTGTGTTGATTACGATAAATGCCACATTGTAGAGAATGGTATTTCGTGTAATAACAAAGGCATCGCTTGTCGTAAACAGATATTCAAAGTTTTTCAGTCCTACCCATGGACTTCCGTAGATGCCTTTTCCGGCATTGTACTGTTTGAATGCAATCACAAGACCCGGCAGAGGCATGTAATTGTTGATAAACAGATAAATGAGGCCCGGCAGCATCAGAATATAGATCGGCAGAAAACGTACAAATGTTTTTCGTCTTTTCTGGCCCTTCTGACTTTTCACTCTTGCCATGTTTTTCCTTCTCCTTTTTTCTTATCCGCAGCCGGTCATGACGCGTTCCGGTTTTGACAGATTTTTCTCTTCTTACAACCTGCGCCGTCCTGTTTTTGGGACGGCGCAGTCATTTTTTGATCTAAATTCTTAAACTTTATTTGTTTGCTTCCTGCCACGCTGCAAGCTGTGCCTTTTTCTCGTCGATAATCTTCTGGAGGCCTGCAGTCATCATCTTATCATTCATCTCAGCAATTCCGGTCTCCGGGTCTACAAAGCCGTACTCTACGCTGGTCTGATACTCGTTGTATACGTTCTGTACTGCTGTGAGCTCGTTTGCCACATTTGTGCTGTCAAAGGAGAAACCGCTTGCTTTGGAAACCTTTGCATTGGTGTTAAACTCTTTCATCTCTGTCCACAGATCCGGATCATTTCCTTCCCATACATGGGTCAGGAACTGGTTCGGCATCATCCATCCCATAGAATGATTCCATCCGGAGTTGGATGCATCTACACCGTCTGCATAAGTAGCAAGTCCGTCATCGCCAATTTTATAATGTGTTCCCTCGATGCCCCATGCCAGAAGGTTTGCGATATCGGCATTTGTGTAGCACTCATTCAGGAATTTCATGGCTGCTTCTTTATGCTGTGCAGAGATCGGAATGGTCCAAGGCATACTAGCCACAGATGTGGAACTGATATAGTCATCCAGTGTCTGGAAGATGGTCATATCGCGACCGGTCAGTGTAGTCTCCTGCGCTTTGATGCCAGGCTTTCCGCCTGTGGTATAGCTCATCAGAGTTCCGGCTTTTACAAGCTCTCCGACTGCTGTTGTATCGGTCGATGCATCGGCACTGATATAGCCTTTCTGATTGTAGTCATACAGTCTTGCACAATAATCCTTGTAGAAATCGCTCTCAAAGAGATTTACAACATCAAGGTTCTGGCCATAGTCAAGCAGCACACCGAACACATTTCCTCCAAGGGAGTCTACGTTAGAGAACTGCGACATAGAACCTGTTGTCGGACGATAAACCTCTTTGTCCGGATATTTCTCATGCAGCTGTGCATAAATATCGTTTAATTCATCCAGACCGATTTTTACGATCTCATCGTCTGTGTTTGCTTCGTAGCCAATACCATCGAGATACTCGGTTGCGATCGCTGCGCATCCACGTCCCTGTGCAATGTCCCGGTTGCTTGGAAGGCCATAGAGAACTCCGTTCACACGGCAGGCATCAATGTTATCCTGTCCAACTGCTTCTGCGATGTCCGGTCCATACGTTGCAAGAAGATCGTTCTCTTCCAGATCGGAAAGATATCCCTGCTGAATTCCGGTCTGATATGGGAATCCTACACAAACAAGCACGTCGACTTCCTCGTTTGCGGAAAGCGCCAGCGTCGTGTTCTGGTTAAAGGAACCGTAATCAGTAATGGAAAGTTCAATTTCAACACCAATCTTATCTCTTGTGATATCATTGATGGCTTCCTGTACTTTCTCCGTATCTGCCGGAGCACCCGTCCAGGTCGGGAAGCTTACGATGATTTTTTCCACTTCTCCGCTTCCGTTCTCTGCTGTACTGGATGCGGTACTCTTATCCTTAGAATCTGTCTTTCCGGAATCTGAACTTCCGCCGCTGCTTCCGCATGCAGCCATGGAGCATGCCATAATGGATGCCATGAAAATCGCTGCTACTTTCTTTTTCATTCTTTCGTCCTCGCTTTTTATCTTTTTGTCTTGCTGCTTTATTTCGTTTCTGAGTTTCGGCCGTGACTCATTTGATGATCTTATTATATCTGCTTTCTTACCTCCAAAAAAGAACAATCCTGCGATGAATTTGCACTTTTCTGCGGTTTCTTTCCGCATTTTGTATAGTTTATGATCACTTTTCAGTTTTTTCTATGCATTCTGCTATCAGCATCCAGTCTCCCGCCGCCGGTTTCTTTGGCATAATGCACGACTTTCCACGCACTTCCACCTGGATTTCTGCTTTTTCTGTCTGTCCCGTTCTCGGATCAAACCAGGAAATTGCATAGATTCCGTCGCAAAGGCCTGCGAGCGGTGTACTCGTGCCATCCATCTCTCCGTAATAAATCAGTGCTCTTGTTTTATCCCGGCTGATCGTGGCAGTCGCAAGCTTATTGACAAACGGGCTGATACTCTCCTCTGCTTCTGCCGGATCGTAAGGCACCATCTCCTCAAAATGATGTTCCTCATAGAAACGTTTCAGATATCCCATCTGTGCGCCTCCGGGGCCGTCAATGGCTTTCGCCAGGTGATGCCAAATTTGTTGAATGCATTAAAATCCGGGTTGATGTCACTTACCTCCCAGATATTATCCCAGATTCCCTGCGCACCGTACGTATAGCCGCAGCCGCCGGTCTGGACTGCCATATATGCCACGCGGCGCAGCATTGCATCGGTGCAGAGCCGGGTTCCGTTTTCTTCCAGTGTGGAACAGTATTCATACAGAGACTCTCCTTCAATGAACGGTTTTGTTCCGTGTTCCTTCCAATAGGTACGGTACCAGGACGGATTGATCGGAAAATCGCCGTGTCCGGCCTGATTCAGCACAAAATCAAACCACGATTCGTCATAATAGTAATCTGCAAACGGACGCTCATTCGTATAATGTGCGGTCTGCAGTGTTCCATATCCGTCCATTTTTTCCACATACTTTGCGACCTCGCGCCAGCCTTTGATGGCTGTTTCCCGCGGCTTTCCCGGGAAGTAGCCTGCCACTTCGCCTGCCAGCGTCCACACAACCGGAAGGGCACCATAGCGGGCAATGATATAGCGCGCCAGATGTTTCTGGTGCTCCACACCCTGCTCGATCGAGCCGGACCAGGCAAAACCGAGCGCGTTGATAAAGCCGAGGTCAGCGAGATACTGCATGCGGCGGTCGAGTTCGTTCTGGTAAAATGCCACATCCGGCACATCATCTGCGGCATCCGTTTTCCAGTAACGGCTCTTGTGCTCCTTCCAGCTGTCGCTTCGAAGGTTTGTCTGATAAACGTTATAACCCTGTTCCTTCCTGCGGTCCGCCATGCCGCGGAACATGCTCGTCATCTGTGGATGGTTCGACTCGTCCCACCGCTCACCAAAGGCAAATTCCCAGTGCGTATCGCCGAGCCAGAAAAACGGTGTTCCGTCTGCATACGTCAGATATCTTCCTGATGGATGCACTTTCAGAAATCCGTGCTGATAGATAGCAAGATTTCCTTCGTATGGAATACATTCGATCGTTCCCTGCACTCCGGAAAGTCCCGTCTCCTCCGGTGCTTCCAACCTATAACTCCACATTCCGGTTTCGGTCGGCGCAAAGGCAATCCGATAGGTATTTCCGCCGTCCCAGTATGCTTCTCTTCTGATCCTTCTTCCCGACGGTCCCGTAAAAACACTCCAGATGGAAACATCGAGGAATGGATTGTTGTATGTTTTCTTGCTCTCAAATGATAAAATAATTTGTCGCCACTGTTCTGCTTTCATCCCCATTTTATTTTCTCCTTTATCTGCGCAGAGCGCGCCCGGTTTTTTTCGGGCACGCTCCTCGAATCTGATTTTACTGTAACTGTTTATTGTTTATTGTTTTTTATTCCAGTCCGCGTTTCTTTGCAAGCTGCACGGCAATCTCAACCAGCTCCGCCGCATCCTCGCGGCAGACAAAGCCTTTCGTTACCTGCTCTTTCGTGTTTTTCTCCGCCATTTCCCGGTAATGTGCCAATGTTCCGTACAGCTCTTTTATCATTTCTTTCGAAAACGCCTGCTGATAACCGAACAATCCTTCCTTTTCCGATTCCGGATCCAGGAAATTCTGGCCTTTTTCAATGTCGCTGGTATTGCTGTATCTTCCGGTTGGATAGTCAAGGAGGCAGGTACGCAGTCCACCGATCGTATTTCCGAACGCATCCTTTTTGTTTTCTCCGTCGCTGTCAATCGCAATCCGGTCACAGTGCGCCGGAGCTGCGCCTGTCCGTACCCAGGTAAAGAGATTCCGAAATGCTGCCGCAAAAAGAATCTGGGACGGATAGTCGTTTCCTTCCTCATTTTTTCCCATATAGAATGGCAGATGGTTGATCCGCACCAGATCCGGATCGTTCTGATAGTAGTCCACATAGCTATAGGAAGTGTCATGGCTTGCACCCGTCACATCATACTGGCGGAACAGGAACTCCGGATCATCGCTGTCCTGCTGGGCAATGCGCCATGCTTCCATTCTTCCGTTTTCACTCTCCGTCTGCACAGCGATAAACGGCTCGCGCGCCTTTTCCACACGTGTCAGACTGTAATGGTACGGAGCCATGGTTTCATACTGGTTGACCGGAATACCAAGGGAATGGACTCCTCCTCCGGAAAGGTAGCCATCAAATACACACGCACCGCGTGCCACCTCCGGACGATACGCAAAGCTGTTCAGATAGCGGAACAGATACGAACCCGACTGTGACCAGCCCGTCAAATAGACGTATTCTCTCTTATATTCCCGAATCGGATTCTGCTCCTCATCGCCGCGCAGCAGCCACGCCAGGTCTGTCAGCATATCCCAGAAAAGACCCGTTTCGTAATCATGATTCAGATCGCCGAGTCCGCCTGTGACCTGCAGTCGCTCCGAGAACGGCACATCCGGCGTCGGGTTAGCCCAGGAAAGACAGCCGTAACGCTTTTCATCAAACTCTACCATTTTTGCGATCGTATTCGGTTTGCTTGTGATTCCCACATAGATATCTCCGTCCCGCACAAATTTCTTCCAGCCGAGAATCCACATGCGGTCAATCTCCATAAAACTCGTTGGATTGATGATCTCCACTACAACGTTTCCGCTGCATTTTGCAGTGTCCTGCGGTGCGCGGACAATGATGCGGTTTGTATACGGCGCATCCGCAGTGCGCACACGGACGCCGCCGCGCTCGTCGGCTGTCTCGTAGACATTTGCCGTTCCATACATATAATATTCCTTCTCCACATAGCCGCGCTCCGACAGCTTCAGGTAACGCTCCGCACTGGCAAACGGATAGCTTTCTTTCGTTACCGGAATCTCCTCTAGTCTTGTAATCATCTCGTAAAACCTCCCTTTTTCCTTGTATGATTTTATTATTCCATACGGCTCCAATACGAAAAACAACGATTCTGCTGTTTTTTGACACTTTTCTGCTGTTTCTGTTTCGATCAGACTTTTTCCGTTCCGGAAACAAAAACACAGAAAAAGCATCTCCGTGCAAATTTATCTCTGATTTGTACTTTTTCTTTCGGAATGTCTGTAGTAGACTGGTATTGTAGGGCAGAAAAAATCTATCATTCCCAATACCGTCTTTTCTGCCCATGCAAACAACTGTACTCTCAAGCTTTTTCTGTACCTGATTTTGTGAGATGATTTTTGTCAGTCGCAAAAGCAAGTGCAGAAAGACTCTGAGCGTACATTCCGTACCAAAGGAGGGTTTTTACAAATGAACGGAACTTATTATACCATTACCGAAGTTTTTGATTTCGGTCCGCATATTTCGAAAATAATTCTGGATTATGGCAAAAGCATGAAGGGTGCGGCCCCATCTCCGGAGCAGTTTACGGTACACGTTACCCGTACATCCACCGAGGGTGAGAACTTTGTCTGGCCGAATTTCATGGGTGACAAACCGGATGATTCCATGGACGGCACACGCCGCGTTTCGAACGTTTACGTTTCTGACAAAACCGGTGCACCGTGCGAGGACGGTACCTGTCTGACGCTGGAGCTGCCGTGTTTCATCATGGAAGGAATCGGCTCCATCATCAAATTCAACGGTAATTTTAATGTATTTGTCAATGTTGCTTACGATGTGACACAGACCTCTGAAATTGCAACAGACGATGATGCCATTTCTCCGCAGACGTTCGACGTAGACGGCGGAAACCGCGTCATCTACGGTGAATGGCTCAAAGAAGACCGCTACGATGATCCGCAGATTCCGCTCTCTTACGTTTACTACGAGCCGGAAATGGATGCGGATGAGAAAATCCCGCTGATCATCTGGCTGCACGGCGCAGGTGAGGGCGGACAGGAACCGCCGATTGCAGCAATCGGAAATAAAGTTGTAAACCTGATTTCCCCAAAGATTCAGAAAATTTTCGGCGGCAAGACCTACCTGCTCGCTCCACAGGCTCCAACCATGTGGATGGATGACGGAACCGGCGAATATACCAAAGACGGTTCTTCCAAATATACCGAAGTTCTCGATGCCCTGATCGGTGCTTTCGTGGATGCCCATCCGCAGATTGACCGCTCCCGCATCTACATCGGCGGCTGCTCCAACGGTGGCTTTATGACCATGAAACAGATCATTTTCAACCCGTCCCGCTACGCTGCCGCATATCCGGTCTGCGAGGCTCTGGCGGATGCATTTATCTCCGATGAAGATATTCTGAAGCTCAAAGATCTGCCGATCTGGTTTACACACGCAAAAACCGACCCGGTTGTCGTTCCGGATGACTTTGTCGTTCCGACCTATGAGCGTCTGGCAAAGGTCAATCCGAATGCACACTTCACCTACTGGGACAAGGTACTCGATCACACCGGAACACAGAAAAATGCAGACGGCACCCCATTCGAATACATCGGCCACTGGTCCTGGATCCCGATGCTGAACGATGAGTGTGTCCTCGATTATGACGGCAAACCGGTTATGACGGACGGAAAAGAGACTCCGATTCTGGAGTGGATGGCTGCACAGAAAAAAGCATAACACAGCACTTGCCGGATTCTCCGCCTACGGCGGATTGTTGCAGTGAAAAAACAGATGGTATGAAATCGGACTTCAAAGCTAATTTCATACCATCTGTTTTTGTCTGTTCTTGTCTTTTTTTCTCTGTTCCGTTTGATATCATCAACCGTGCAAGTCGGCTGATCTTTTTGAAAAGCTCTTGCCCCTACTGTTCTTTTCTTTTCAGCTCTTCATAAAATTTCTGCAACACATAAAATGCCGGTTTGCGGTACTTTTTGTCCTCAGAGAGCAGCCCCTTCCGGTTATAATATTTCTGGATCAGGCTTGTTCTGCGCGGGCAGCGGAAGTCGTAGAGAATCCAGGGGGTCATGCCCTTGATGTAGTCAATGTTCCGCAGCGTTGCAATCTGTTTTTCGTACACATCCGCCTGGCACTCCTCGGTTCCTTTGTCCGAGATGGTTCCATGGTGATGCGGCAGCGCGTCTGCGCCGAACTCCGTTACGATAACCGGCTTGTCCGGCTGGCTGTTTTCCATCAGTGCCGGCAGCATCGCAAAATCCGGGGTGTACCAGCCGCAGTACTCGTTGATGCCGATGATGTCAAGGTATTCCATCAGACGGTCCTCAATCTTATTTTTCGCAGCATTAACCAGGCAGGCCGCAGACACCATTCGCGTCTCATCCTCCCGATGCGCGCATTCTGCCAGTGCGCTCATGAATTTCAGCCGTTCATCCGTATCGGCATTCTCATTTCCGACAGACCAGATGATCACGCTCGCGCGGTTCCAGTCACGGTTGATGAGTTCGCGGAGCTGATTTTTGGCATCCTCATATGTTTTTTCACGTTCAAAACGAATTGCCCAGTAAACCGGAATTTCCTCCCACAAAAGAAGCCCAAGCTCGTCGGCGAGTTTTGCCATTTCTTCGTTATGCGGGTAATGTGCAAGGCGCATGAAGTTGCATCCCAGTTCTTTCGCAATGCGGATATTTTCGATCCGTTCCTCTCTTGTCAGGCCTTTTCCGTTTTCCACGCTGTCTTCGTGGCAACTGATACCACGCAGGAAAACGGGCTCTCCGTTCAGCAGAATGTCTCTGCCGTTCACGCGAATTTCACGAAAGCCGACCCGGTCGCTGACGGTATCGGTTCCACAGGTTACTTTTACATCATACAGCTTCGGTTTTTCCGGTGTCCAAAGCTCCGGTTTTGCATCAAAAACAACTTCTCCAGCTCCGTTTTCCAGCTGGATTTTCCGGCTCACGCCAAGCTCCTCGATGACAAGCTCTGCCTTGGCTGTGATTTTTTCCGACAGTGTCACTTTCGCCATAACATGTCCAAATGTTCCGTCCGGCACAAGCGCAATTTTAAAAGTTTTGATATGGCATTTCGGAACACGGATCAGTGCGATATCGCGGTATACGCCGCAGTAGTTGAACCAGTCGGTATTCTCGGTCGGCACCTGCTCCGGCCGTCTCGTTCCGTCAACAGCAAGCACGATGCGGTTCTCCGCTTTCAGGTATTCTGTGATATTCCAGAACGCCGGTGTCGATCCGCCGCGATGCATACCGACGTATTTTCCGTTTAAGAAAACGCGGCACAGATAATTGGCTGCGCCCACCTTCAGAAAGACTGTTTCCTCTCTTTCTGCGATATAGGAAAATTTTCTCGTAAAGACCATGCTTCCCTCATACAGGAGATACATCGGATCGATGGTATTCCAGCTGCACGGAAGCTGCATCACCGGCCACTCGTCAAAGGAATAGTCGATTGGCACAGTGAAGCCTTTTTCGTCGCGGTATCTCTCTTTGTACCATTTCTGGCGCAGACAGGTATCGTACTGATCGACTGCATAATGCCAGCCGCCGTTCAGCAGCTCCTCTCTTCTTCCCCCTTCAAATATCATCGTGTCCACTGTGGCAAATCCCGTTTCGTACTGTTCGGTATAATCCTCGAGATGGATATCCGACATATACTTTTTCTCTTTTTTTGCTTCCATAAACTTTTCCCTCACTTCTCCAAACGATCCGAAACACGCTCTGCGAGTTTCTCAGGGTATCGCGGCAGTCGCCGGGTCTCGTGCAGACACGGACTTTGGCGCGGCACCACCCATTCCTTGTTTTTATTATAACGCTTTCACAGGAAAAATCTATGGTCAAAACTGTTGAGGATATTGCAAAAATTGCGGTACCGCTTATTTTTCTTCGTTTTCGTTCTTTCCTTCCGCCGCCATCTGCCGCTTCCTCCGTGTCACAAGGCCACCGATCCGTCCCGTTTCTTTTGCCGTGAGTGATCGCCAGCCGTCATTCAGCACGCGTTCTAAAAGCCCCAGCTCACCTGCGATTTCGTATTTCATTTTCTCCTTCTCCGTCATATGTTCCAGATCAATTTTCTTCTGCCTTGCCATTTTTTCTACACTCCTTTTCTCTGCATTTTTGCTTTATCCAGAGTGTAGACACTTTTTTCCGGCCTTATACCTCCTGTTGTCAAACGGATATTCGCAATCCGCTTCGCTGCTTGCTCATAGCCGAAGAGCTGCTTCGCAGCTTATCTTTTCATCCCTGCTTTCGAAATCCCCCCCGAGGCAGGAATCTTTTATCTGCCGCCACACAAAAACCTCGCTTTTTGAAATACGGTCCGGTTTCCCATTCCGTTTTTTCAAAAAGCGAGGTCCTTTTCTTTATTTCTATTCTATGTTCCTATCTCCTCACTCCGGCGTCTCTCCGAGCCCGCTTTTAATTGCGGCAATGGCCGCCCGAAGTGCTTCCTCTTCATCCTCTCCTCTGCTGCAGATCTCAATAGTGTCTCCCTGCCTGATTCCTGCGGCAACGATACTCAAAATACTCTTTAAATTAACCGTTCCCTGCATCCCGTTGTTTTCATAGGTAAACGACATGGAAGATTTGTACCGGCTTACACTGTTTGACAAATTTACCGCGTTTAAAAGATGCAGACCTGACGAATTGACAATCGTTACTTTTTCACTTACCATCTTACGTTCCACCTGTCTTTCCTTTGTAATCCGCTCATTTTTCTTTGAAAAATGGCTACTTACTCATTTTTTGCCGTGTCCCGAGTTCAAAAATCCTCCTGCATCGGTTTTTTGACCTTTTGACACTGATATTTTTATGATAGCACAGTTTTGTTAATACAGTTTGAACATTCTGTTAGATACTCCTCAATTCTTTCCGCTTACTCAGCTGGCTGAAGAACAGGTAATAAATAAAGTACGCAATCGTTGTGATCACCCACGACAGCGGATAGCAGAAGGCTGCTCCTTTTAAGGAGTGGAAATGCGGCAGAACTGCCGTCATCCACACGATACGCACACCGCAGATTCCTATTCCGGTGATAAACATCGGAATCCATGCATCTCCGACACCGCGGAGTGCACCGGAAAGGATTTCGATGGAAATGTAGGTAAAGAAGGTCGGAACCAGGAAATGGATCAGTCCGTGACAGATTTCACGCACCGCCGTATCTGTGGTAAACAGAGAAATCAGTGTATCACCGATAAACCACATAAACACAACCATCAGACCCGTCATCAGGAATGCCATGATCATGCTGGTGCGCACACCGCGGTGTACACGATCCATCTTTTTCGCACCGTAGTTCTGACCGACAAAGGTTGTCGCCGCAATACCGAGCGCATTGATCATCATCCAGAAAAGACCGTCCACCTTTCCGTAAGCCGCCCACGCAGCCACATTGTTGGTTCCCAGCGAGTTGACAGCAGACTGAATGATCACGTTCGATACCGAGTACAGAATTGACTGTACGCCTGCCGGAAAACCAATGCGGATAATCCGTTTGAGCATAATCCAGTCAATGCTGATTTTCCGCAGATGAAGCCGGTAAATGTCTCTGGTCCGCATCAGAGAGCCCATAACAAGAACCGCACTGATGATCTGCGACAGAATGGTCGCAAGCGCCGCGCCCATAACACCCATCTGCAAACCGACAACAAATAAAAAGTCAAGCGCGATATTGGTCATACAGCAGATGATCAGATACAGCAGCGGACGTTTCGAGTCGCCGACCGCACGCAGGATACCGGAACCCATGTTGTAAATCAGGTTTCCGATGGTTCCAAGGAAATAAACACGCATATAAATCAGCGCATAATTTACAACATCATCCGGCGTGTTCATCAGATCGAGCATCCATCTCGAACAGCCAATGCCGACTACCGTCAGCACAATACCTCCGAGAATGGAAAAGGCAATGGACGTGTGCACTGCCCACTGAACCTTGTCCTCTTTATTGGCTCCGTAATGCTGTGAAATAACAACTGTCGCACCACTCGAAAGGCCGACGAAAAATCCGACCAGCAGATTGATCAGTGTACCTGTCGTTCCGCCGACCGCCGCAAGTGCCTGTTTTCCAAGAAAGTGTCCGACAATCATGCATCCGCCGTGTTGTAAAGCTGTTGGAAAAACGTTCCGAACAGAATCGGCAGGAAAAAGATCAGAATCTGCTGCCAGATAACACCTTCCGTAATCTGATTTACCTTTACTACTTCTTTCTTCTCTTTGTTCATACCCAAATACCTTCTAAAACTGCCGCCGGATCTCATGGCTGATTCCGACGGCAGTCCCCCTTTAAAATTTTCTTCTGCTCCTCTGCAGATACTCTTCTTCTGTTTTATATTTTTTGCTGTTTCATCCCTCTTTTAAGTAATCTTTCAAAAAGTCAAACAGCGTCTGCATTTCTTCCCGCGTGCCAATCGTAATACGCAAATAATTGTCAATGCGGGGTTTCTCAAAATACCGCACATAAATATGGCGTTCCCGGAGTGCCTGAAAAATCTTCCCGGCCGGTACGCTTTTGTGCGTTGCGAAAATAAAGTTCGATTTCGAATCTTCGAAAGAAAATCCCAGCTTTTTCAGCTCCTCCTTCGACCACTCTCTCGTTTCCATCACTTTTTTCACCGTCTTGCGGAAATATTCCACATCGCGGATCGCTGCGGCTCCGGCTGCGATCGTGGTCTGATTCATGGTATACGAATTGAAAGAATATTTCACATCATTCAGATACGAAATCATCTTCTCATTTCCGATTGCATAGCCGATGCGCATGCCGGCAAGCGAACGAGATTTTGATGTTGTCTGCACAACCAGCAGGTTTTCATATTTTTCCAGCAGCGGCTGCGCAGTGGCTGCTCCGAAATCCACATATGCCTCATCCACAATTACAACCACATCCGGGTTGTTCTGTAATATCGATTCGATCGCAGAAAGCGAAAGCTCCACACCCGTCGGTGCATTCGGGTTCGGGAACACGATTCCGCCATTTGGATGATTCTCTGCAAAATACTGCTCCGGCACAATGCAGAAATTTTCATCGAGCGGGATCTGCTCGTACGGAATGCGGAATTCCTCCGCCCAGACATCGTAGAAGGAATACGTAATGTCCGGGAAAAGAATCGGTTTGTCAGAGTTAAAATACGTCATAAACGCCATCGCCAGAACATCATCCGAACCAACGCCGACAAAAACCTGCTTTGTGCTTACGTGGTAGACATCCGCGATCGCCTGCACCAGTTCTGCCGCGGTCGGATCCGGATAGAGACGGAGGGTATCCTCTTCTGCTACCCGTCTGATCGCCTCTGCGGCTTTTGGTGACGGCGGATACGGATTCTCATTCGTATTCAGCTTGATCATGTCAGCCTCATGCGGCTGCTCGCCCGGTACATACGGCACAACTTTTCTTACATTCTTTTCCCAGTTACTCATAAGTTCCTTCCTTTCTGCCTGTGGTCAGGAAATGCACCCTGACTTTATTCCGTCTTTCTGTTTTTTTGGAAACCCCTGTGAATCGTAACCATTTTTTCTTTTCCTTCTGCTCCCGGCAGTTTCCCGCCGACGCAAAGTCCCTTTTCTTCCCGGTGAACCGCTTTATCCTCTCTTCTTCCAGGTAGACGGATAGAAAAGAATCAGCATCGGAAACAGTTCCAGACGGCCTGCCAGCATATCAAAAATCAGAATCAGCTTGGAAACCGGACCGTATCCAAAGAAGTTACTGGTCGGTCCTACCTGGTCAAGACCCGGTCCGATGTTGTTCAGTGTTGCGGCAACTGCCGTGAAGTTTGTCTCGAAGGAAAATCCATCCACACTGATGATCAGCATGGAAAAGCTGTAGATCACCAGATAAACAATCAAAAATACGTTGATCGCCCGCAGAACCTCATGCTCTACCGGGTGATCGTCGAAACGGATGCGTTTGATACTGCGCGGATGTACGATCGAACCAAGCTCTTTTTTCACGGTTTTTAAGAGGATCAGGATTCGCGAAACCTTGATTCCGCCTCCCGTTGAACCGGCACAGGCTCCGATGAACATCAGCATCACCAGAATACATTTTGACAGCTCCGGCCAGAGGTCAAAGTCCGTCGTGGAATAACCCGTTGTCGTGATAATCGATCCGACCTGGAAAAAGGCAGTCCGCACCGCTTCACCGATGGAATGGTACATCGGATAGGTATTCCAGGAAATCACGCCTCCTGCCAGAAGGATAATCAGGAAATACGCTCTTACCTCCTGGGACAAAATGGCGGCCTTTCCCTTTTTGCAAAGCATCAGATAATAAAAGTTAAAATTCACACCGAACGCAATCATGGCGATTGTCAGAATCCACTGCTGCAGTGGTGTGTACACTGCACAACCGCTGTTCAACACGGCAAAACCTCCTGTTCCGGCAGCTCCCATGGCGAGTGTGACAGAATCAAATGTCTTCATGCCGGAAAGCAGCAGGGCAGCAATGGTAAAAAGTGTCATGCCAAGATAAATCTGATACAGAATTTTAGCAGTTCCGCGCACTCTCGGAACAAATTTGGAAACGGTCGGTCCCGGGCTCTCTGCCTTCATCAGGTTCATGACGGAACCGCCCTTCATCGGAAGCAATGCAAGAATGAACACAAGAACGCCCATACCGCCAATCCAGTGGGAAAAGCTTCTCCAGAACAGGCTGGCGTGTGAAAGTGCTTCCACATCGCTCAAAATGCTGGCTCCTGTCGTTGTAAAACCGGAAACGATCTCAAACAGCGCATTGATATAAAACGGAATTTCCCCCGTAATTACAAACGGCACCGCTCCGAAAACACCAAGGACAACCCAGCTTAACGAAACGCAGACAAATCCGTCGCGGGAATAGATTTCCATATTGGACGGTTTTCTGAAGCAGAGGATCAGACCGGCCGCAATGCAGAGCAGTCCCCAGATAAGATACGCAAAGCCTGTCTTTTCCTGATACATGGCTCCGACCAGCGCCGGAAACAGCATCAGCATACCTTCCACTTTCAGCACCCAGCTGATGACAAAACGAATCATTTTATAGTTCATAATCCGCTTCCCCCGTTACTCTGCCAGAATCTCATGGATATCCTGAAGACCGGTTTCCGTTGTTACGATAATGACGGAATCTCCTGCCTCAAAGGAATCCTGTCCACCCGGAATGATGACCTTTCCCCGTCTGTTAATCGCTGCTACCAGAAGGTTTGGCCGTGTTTTCATATCCTGCAGACGGATGCCGATCATACGGCAATTCTGGTTCACGATAAACTCAAGAGCCTCCACACGGTCTTCCATCAGCTTATACAGCGTCTCAACGTTGCTTCCGATGGAGTTTTTCATTGCCCGGACATACTGCAGAATGTACTCTGCGGTGATGTGTTTCGGGTAGATCAGGCTGTCCAGGTTCAGGCTGTGGATAACATCATTAAATTCCAGATGGTTGATTTTCGTTACAACCTTTGAGGATACCTTCTCTTTCGCATACAGCGACAGAATGATGTTTTCCTCATCCATATCGGTGCAGGCCACAAAGGAATCCATATTCTGGATGCGCTCCTCTTTTAAGAGCTCCTGGTCACTTCCGTCACCGTAAATAACGGTTGCATCTGGCAGTGCTTCGCTTAAAACCTCACAGCGATCCTTATTTTTCTCGATAATCTTGACATCGACGTTCATATTTGCCAGTGATTTTGCGAGATAATACGTAATTTCACCGCCGCCGACGATCATCGTACTGTGTACCTTGTTTGTATGAACACCGATTTTCTTAAACAGGCTCTCTGCGTTCTGCGGTGTGGTAATGATGGAAAGGCTGTCTTTTGCCTGGATCACAAAATTTCCATCCGGTATGTAAACCTCGCCGTTTCGCTCAACAGCACAGACCAGCAGACTGTACTGAAGCGCTCCGGCCAGCTCACGCAGCGACATATGGACAATTTTCGATGTTTCCGGCACTTTAAAGCGCAGCATTTCGATTCTTCCGCGGGAAAAGCTGTCGATCTCAATCGCAGATGGGAACCGCAGCAGTCTTGCCATTTCCATGGCGGCCGCGTGCTCCGGGTTGATGATCATGGACAGACCCAGCTTTTTACGGATAAATTCTCTCTCCTCCCGATACATCGGATTTCGAACTCTGGCGATGGTGTGACAGTCTGCTGCCTGTTTGGCGATGACACAACAAAGCAGGTTCATTTCATCACTTTTGGTTACGGCAATCATCAGATCCGCATGCTCAATATCCGCCTCCTGAAGCACCTGATAGCTTGCTCCGTTTCCTACAATTCCCATAACGTCATAGGTGTTGGAGACGTTGCGGACGACAATACTGTCTGTGTCGATGACCGTCACAAGGTTGTCCTCGCGGCTCAGCTGGGCGGTCAGTGCGGCTCCGACTTTTCCGCAGCCCACAATGATAATTTTCATGTTCTCTCCCTTCAATGCAAAAGCATTTCGCGTAAAATAGTAAAGACCCGCCAGGCGGCATCGTAAAACCATTTTTCGATGCACTCCAAAAAGCAGATCTGTACCCCTATTGTACGATGGCGATTATATCATATTTCCAGGAAAAGCGGAATAGATTTTAACAACATTTTGGACGGAGTTTTTGTAATGATTGATCAAAAAAGGGAAAACCTGTTGAACCTTGCGCTGGCCGCAACGGAAGTCGAACGGCGGCGTGTGCCGGAGCTTTCGGCAGGTTATAACTCTTACAGCAAAACATGGGAAGTAATTGTACAGTATCAGGGAGACCTGGCTTTTCTGGAGGAGCAGGGAGTTCGTGTGACGCTGCTGCTGTTTTCGTATGCCATTCTTCTGGTTCCGGAGTCCCTGATGGATTACGTGACAGGACTGCCGCAGATTACCTATCTGGAGAAACCGAAATTACTTTATTTCGCAGATGCATTTGTGCGGAGCATATCCTGTATTACGCCTGTGCAGGAGGGGGTTATGGGTCTGTCTGGGAATGGGGTGCTGCTTGCATGCATTGATTCAGGCGTGGACTATGCGCATCCTGATTTCTGCGCACCGGACGGGACAAGCCGAATTGCAATTTTATGGGATCAGACGATTCCGGGGAATCCTCCGATGGGGTATGCTCTTGGGTCGGTATATACACGGCAGCAGATCAATGAGGCACTTGCATCTTCTACGCCGGAAGAACGGTTTGCCCTCGTGCCGTCCCGCGATGTGACGGGGCATGGGACAGCGGTGCTCGGAATCGCAGCGGGAAATGGGAGATCCTCGGCAGATGCGGCCATGCGGGGCGTGGCACCGGAAGCAACACTCGTGGTCGTAAAGCTTGGGAATCCTGATCCGGCGGATCTGCCGCGGACATCGCAATTGCTGCAGGCGGTGGATTTCTGCGTAAGATATGCACTTCTGGTGGAGCGGCCGCTTGTGATTAATTTGAGCTTCGGGAATAATTACGGTTCGCACAGCGGGGATTCCTTACTTGAAACGTATTTGAATGCAGTGTCAAATTTAGGGCAGAACGTGATCTGTATCGGGGCAGGAAATGAAGGGGATACCGGACGCCATTATACCGGGAACCTAAAGTCGGACCGCAAGTCGTCCGGTCAGACGCAAACAGTCCGTCCGACATCTGATCCGGCTGCGACGTCTGCGGTCTCGGCAACGGCTGACCGCGCTGTCTCCGTTGAATTTCAGGTCGGTGCTTATGAATCCTCGTTCAGTCTCCAGATCTGGAAGGTTTATGGGGATGAAATCTCGATCGAACTGATTTCCCCCGGCGGCATCCGCTCCGGCACGCTCTCTCCTGTCCTCGGCACGGCGCGTCTGACGCTTGGTCCGACAGAACTTCTCCTGTTTTATGGCATGCCATCCCCCTACAGCCAGGCGCAGGAAATTTACCTGACCTTTCAGGGCGCAGGAAACCATCTGTCCGTCGAAAACGGCATCTGGACCTTGCGTCTCACCCCCGGCCGCCTGATCTCCGGTTCCTTTGACCTCTGGCTTCCCGGCGGAAACGCCGTCGGTTCACAGACACGCTTCTTCTCCCCCACTGCCGACACCACACTCACCATCCCTTCCACCGCCCGCTCCGCCATCACGGTCGGTGCCTACGATCCCCGCCTTTCCTCCTATGCCAGCTTCTCCGGCCGCGGCTATACCCGTATTCTCCACGAAATTAAACCTGATCTCGCCGCCCCGGGTGTCAATATCCCAGCTCCCCGTTCCGGCGGCGGCTATGCTTCCTTCACCGGCACCTCGTTTGCCACGCCTTTTGTATCGGGAAGCGCCGCTCTTATGATGGAATGGGGTATTCTGCGCGGAAATGACCCGTTTTTATATGGTGAAAAGCTGAAAGCTTATCTCATCGCAGGCACAAAACCCATCGCATCCGAGAGCGAATACCCGAACAGGCGGGTGGGATGGGGACGACTTTGTTTAGAAAGTAGCCTGCCAGATTAAAGTTATTGAAGGATTCGATAGAAGAAATAAAAGCGCAATGTAAAGAGTTAAACGACAAATGAGACATATTTTTATCTCTGTACTATCTTGTACTTTGCTACGAAAATAAAACTCGTAGCAAGGTACTTATAGTGTTCATTTGTCTGGCAACTCTTTTTTATTTAACTGTTAATAACTTGCTGTTTAAAATTTTTTGAATGCAAAGAGAATCACTTACCCAAAAGATATTCTTCCAACATTTCCTTTACTTTTTTCTCAATTTCGTCTATGATCTCTTCACACCTTGTCTTTTTCATCCCTGCACCAGTTCCTACCGCCAGTAACTCTTTTCTGCCTGGATTTCTTCCATTTCCATCTACTGACGTAGTATGTTCGCCATAATACGTATTACTGTAAGTAAGATCATATGCCGGACTTAAATGCCATTTATCTTCGTCTGCTTCGTACAAATACGTGAAGTTCTTCGAATGATCATCTCTGTTATGTGCAAAAACATTGAAACACATTCGGCGGAACATATTTTCAACATCTTCATCGCAATTGCGTGTCATGATTTTTGTCAGTTTCATTAATCCATGATAGTCCAGACTTGGCTGCTCAAAATCCAATTCCAGAATTGCAGCTGTCGTCAACATGTGCACTTTCTTTTTCCCTTTCAAACAGTTTCTCCTGTCAAACCTTTTAGTTCCAAAATATCCTTTACATTTTTCTGATGGAAACAATCTCGTTTCACTCATCATAATTCCGCAGGCCTTGGCACAGCAGGAATAGTCATATTCCATTTTTCCTGCATCTTTTCCGTCCACATGCGCTGGAAATTTGATAATCCATTCTTCATTATCAATGGTTGTCATGATTTTAGGTCTTGCTCCGCCGCTGGTACCTCCCAGCAGATACAATTCGTCCAGTTTATCCGAATACTCTGTATTCAGTATCTTTTGACACTCTTCCGCCAGTTTGTCCAGATCTGCACTGCTCTGCTCCTCTGGAAAATTCTTTTCCGGGTGATATGTCAACGCTCCCATCCCCGATGTGCCCACAATCGCCAGACGATCCAGTACGGTCAGTTCATCCGGATTTTGTTTATGTGCCCGTAACAGGCGATCCAACAGTAATCTGCCCCAATGATCTGGAAGACTGTCCGCAAAAACCCCAAATAATCCTTCAAAATGATCCTTAACTGGAACAAATACCTGTTTTTGCAAAGGCAATGAAAATGGGTTGATCGAAAATCCGGTTTCCAGCCATTCATCACTGTACTGAAATGCCACTTTGTGGTCTGCCGTCATAGCTAATGTTCCCACCGTTTGATCCTCATAACACACCTGCAGTACTTTATCTTGTTTCATTGATAACCTCCTGAATATCTTTATACGGTACCTGCGTGAAAATATTTCTGAGCTCATCTGCAAGATCCAGTGCGATTGCAATTTTCGTTAAAGATAACAGGGAAATTTGTCCTGTCGTTTCGAATCTTTTGATTGAGCCGTAACTCACTCCGCTTATAGATGCTAATTTTTCCTGCGTAATTGAACGTCTCTTTCTGATTTTTCTCACTCGCTGCGCAAGTTTTTGATCCAGTTCTTCCGGAGTTTCCCATATAAATTGTTCCATTTTTTCCCCTTCTTGTTACAGATTATATGTTATCTAAAATATCCTGTTTTTATTCAAAACAGATTATATATTATCTATTCTATTTTACCACTCACGTGCAGAAAGCACAATGATTTCCTGCCCTGTTTCCATAAAAACTCCACCCCGTTTTTGTAACTGCAGATAAATTTTGCATCTCCTTTACTCTATAGGGATAATTTGCGCTTTTTTGACTATCCGGTAGTATTTGTTTCAGAGTAAGTAAAAAAGCCTCTGCCGGGCAAAAATTTTGCTTTCCGGCAGAGGCTTTGCTGGTCAAACGGATATTCATGCAAGCATGATTCGCGATTTTTCTTCCATTTCGCATGGCTTGGAATCGTTACAAATACTGGCTGAATTCCACTTTTTCTTTATTTGGTCCTTCGATCGTGAAGAAACGGACGCCATTTTCCCAGAACGGAAGGAAATGTACTTCATCCTGCGTCGTATTCAGACCGGCCCCGGTAATCATTTCGTGAACCTTTTCAATATTCTTTACGTCAATCGCCACATGGTCGATTGCTCCGGGTTTCAGTGCTGCAGCTTTGTTTTCGTACGTTTCGATCACAAGTGTTCCAAGCTTTAAGAATGCCACTTTCTCATCCGCCGCCTCATTTACGGTGCGGAATGCAATTTCAAATCCAAGCTTTTCATAAAACGCAATCGTCATCTCAATATCGTTGGTCGGAATAGAGCGTGTCTGAAAAAGGCTTTTCGTGAGCTGCGAGTCCCAGTTCGTGGGAGATTTTATCCGAATAAGGGCGGCGTAGCGGGCTACGGCAACCGAATGAGGGTAAAATATACCGCAAAGTGGAGCTTGCAGATTGCGGAAATGATTTTTCAGACACGCTCTAGCACCTTTTTTCTCCACACAAAGGCTTGCAACGGCGTTTCCAAACCGGGCAAACGCTGCCAGTTCTTCCTGCGGCTGTAAAGATATGCTCCATTCCACCAAGTGTCACTACAACTATTTTTACACTCTGATGATATAATATTTCCGCTGTTTTTGCAACATTTTGCTCTCTCCTGCCCGTTCGCTGCCGTTTTGCTGTTTCTTTTTTTCACAGATCACAAGGATGAGTGCCAGCATTCCTCCCATCAGGCTGCACCAACTGCCAGCCGTCCGTCCGGGCGCATGGTACACAAGAACAATTTTGTGCTCGCCTGATGGGATTTTTGCGCCGAGAAATGCCGTGTTTGCGCGGAACAGCAGTGTTTCTTTCCCATCCACTTTCAGCACAAAATTTTCATCGTATGGAATGCTGGTGATGAGGTATCCGTCTCTTCCGCGGAAACCACGCCTGTGATGCCGTCGCCGCCGTATGTTGCTGTTGTTCCGCCAATCAGGGTAACCGCCTGACTGTACAGCTGCTCCGTTTTTTCCAACGGCTGTGCCATACCAGTCCATGTCTCAAAATTTTTCAGGATATAATGGCCTTTTCCCATCCGAATGAATACGGTTCCATCTTCTTTCATCGTTACAAGATAGTTAAACTGTGTATTCCCATTGGCATACGTATGGTTGATGCCGGTCAGGCGGTTGGTCTGGCCGTTGATGCGGATAAACATATCATGACTCGCTTTCTGATTCTCCACCTCGAAAGAAACGGCGAGCAGCGTTGCTCCCTCTGCGGCACCCGGCAGCGTTGCTGAGACGGTCACGGATTTTTTCGTCTCAATCTCATATCCGTCCGCTGTCTTCTGAATGCGCAGATCTTCCTGATCGGTCTCTGGAATTTCAAGGTTTACTTTCTGAAAACAACTGTGAAACAGGGGTCCTACAGAACCATTCTTTGTATCTGAATCTGCAGCGGCTCTGAAATTATCCACAGATTCCGCCGATTTTTCCTGATCCGTGATTGCCGCTGTTGTCTTCCGCATTTCCTGATCCGGGATCACGGCTGCCGTCTCCAGTATTTCCTGGTTCTGCGGATAAGGTAACGATTTGTATTCCGTCTCGGAAACCACCTGGTCTGTCACGTAGGCAACCGGCGCTGCGGATATGGCACGATAAACCTGAAAGTCCCCGTAATCCCGGTACAGTTCATACCCTTCCGGCCGTGTTTCTGCCAGAATGTACTTCACGCCCATGAGCTGCCAGAACAGCGGATCATCGGAAACCGTCTGCATCATGCGGTTGCGGAAGGCTTCATTAATCCCATACGTCTCGTCCCGGAATTTCTTATATTCTGCATTGTATGCCGAGGAATAAATCGTCGAAACATTCTGCCCAATATCCCATATCCGGTTGACGTTCGCAAGGTTCTGTCCGCCGTCTCCATACTGCTCCATACGGTACCAGCCGGGATCCTCCGCACGGATCTCGCGGATTGCCGCTGCAATCTTGCTGTCCGTCAGAGCTTCATACGTTTTGCGCGGGATCATCACATGCTTTTCCTGATTGATTGCTTTTCCGGCAAATGCAAGAATCACAGCACTAAAGACGAGCGGTAGAAACGGAAGCTCTCTGCCCCGCAGCTGTTTTTTTGCCGGAAACCACCGCCATGCCAGATAGCACGCAGTCACACAGATCACATCCAGTATGCCGAGATGCCAGTATGGTTCAAAGTATGTCTCTTGCTTTGCATTCCACATCAGAATCAGAACTATGAGGTACGGAAACAATTCTCGCAGCTCTGTCATGACTTTGCGCTTAAAATTCCCGGTGCTTCGATTTTTTCCACACTCCCGCTTCCGGACAAGCTGGTTTTCCACATAAAGCCCGACTTCTGCACAGAGGACCGGAAGAAACGGGATGAATACTTTATCTTTGCTGTACAGGCCACCGTTCAGCAGATAGCCGAACAGGGGAATACAAAAGAATACCAGCAAAAGGAAGGACAACAGTTTCTCACGCAACCGGCTCTTTCCGATCACTCTGCCCAAAAGCGCCACCCCCGCAAATGCGGAGAGGCCAATGCCATACGGCGTGTAGCAGAGACGCAGGATCAGAAACTGCGGTTTCCACATCGCCGGATCGGTAAAAAGTCCTGCGATGCCGCCCGCTGCGGTGCCGCGTCCGCCCTCGCCGCTGCCGCCGAACAAGGCGGCAGCCGATGGGATCAGCAGAATACCGGAAAGAAGGATTCCTGCGAGGACCGGAAGCGCAAAGCGGATTGCTGCGCCAAAAAAGCTCCGCAAACCCACCAAGGTTTCACCCGTTCCGGCAGATTTTTCACCTGCCCTCTGCTTTTTCTCTGCCCCGGCCTTTTGATTCCGCGACACTTTTCGATTCTCCTGTTCCGCTTCATACGCAGCATTTTCTGTACCGCATTTCAAATACTCCGTCACCGCATACGCCGTGAGCGCAAGCAGCCCGCCGACCGAAAAATAAAAGCTGGTCAGAATCATCCCAAGAACGGAAAGAATCAGCAGACCGCTCTTTCTCTTCTGAAAATGGCGGTCCACGCCCAGCAGAGCCAGCAGCAGAAACGGCATATAATTGACAAACATAAGCTGATTATAGGAATGATATAGAAGTGCGGTAGAACACGTAAAGAAAAGTGATGTAAAAAGACAGTTGCCGTAATGCAGACCCTTTTTGCTGATCCATCGATAAAAAAGCACTGCATCCGCCGCATACAGCAGCGCGGAGGAACCCATCACCCACAGGTCCATCGGGATGAACGGGAAAAGGTAGGATAACAGCATGGTCGGACTCAGCAGTCCGTAGTAGGCAAAATGGTAAATATTCTGACCTCCTCCCAGATTCCATGCGAAATCCGGGAAGAGGTTTCCGGTCGCGTAAAACCGCTTCCGGAAGTAATCGGCAAGGGTGCTGTGCTGGCTGATCCAGTCAATCGAGGAGCCGAATACGCCGTATTGCAGGACGAACAGCCGGCACAAAAGCAAAGAAAAGAAAAACAGACCAGCCGCCGTAAAATCCTTTCCGGTAAGACCTTCCAAGAAGCCGTTCCGCCGTCCTTTCGGCTGGCCTTTCTTTTTCCGTGATTTTCCCGGCTCTCTTATTTCCTTTAAGATTTCCTTTTTCATGCCCGGATTTCTCCTCTTTCAGACGCATGGCGTTTGTCGGCATACTCTGGAAAATACACGTTTTTCTTTTCTGCCGTATGGGTATCTTTTCTTCTCTTTGCAGCACTCTCCTGCTTTTTCACCGGCTGCACACTGTGCATCTTGACCGTCTCTTCACTCGTCTCCTTTAAGAGATAGATCGGACGGTGCTTTGTTTCAAGATATGTCTTGGAAAGATAAATGCCTACAATGCCCGTGCAGAAAAGCTGTACACCGCTCACCAGAAAAAGGATGCATGCCATCGACGGCCAGCCCGCAACGGGATCGCCAAACAGCAGCGTTCTTCCGATGATGAACACGATCAGAATCATAGAAATCAGGAAAAAAAGCACGCCCATGACAGATGCAAGTGACAGCGGGGCTACGGAAAAACCTGTGATGCCGTCGATTGAGTACGCAAGGAGCTTTCGAAGTGGCCACTTTGATGTTCCGGCGCAGCGGTCCTCGTGCTCAAATTCCAGCCATTCTGTGTGAAAACCGACCCATCCGAAAATCCCTTTGGAAAAGCGGTTGTACTCACTCATTTCCAGCACGGCATCCACCATTTTGCGGCTCATCAGACGGTAGTCCCGTGCACCGCTTACAATCTCTGTTCTGGAAAGGCGGTTGATCACACCGTAGAAGGCATTTGATAAGAAGGATTTGATTTTTCCCTCGCCCTCCCGTGAACTGCGGCGTGCCGCTACACAGTCACAGGTGCCGCTCTGCAGCATCGCGTACATTTTCGGAAGAAGGGACGGCGGATCCTGAAGGTCGACATCCATCACCGTTACGTAATCGCCTTTGGCCGCCTGCAGTCCGGCGTACATGGCTGCCTCTTTTCCGAAATTTCTCGAAAACGAGAGGTAACGGCAGCGCATATCCTTCTGCGCAAGCCGGCGCATCTCAAACAGGCTGTGATCCTTCGAGCCGTCGTCAACAAAGATCAGCTCGAACTGAACCTTCTGCTGTTCTTCCATCTCATCCATCTGACGTACCATCGTCTCGTAGTAAACCGGAATTGCTTCCTCTTCGTTGTAGCATGGTATGATAATACTGATTGTCTCCATTTTTTTCCTCCCGGGGATTACATACTCTCTCAGAATCCTTCTGCAGATCCTTCCTGCTGCAATCCCGCTTCTGTCTCATTCTTATGCAAGTCAGGTTTTTGTGGCTGTTTCTCCCGCTGCAGAATCCTCGCCTGCCTCCGGGAAACGCAGGATGACTTTAAACAGATCGCCGTCTGCCGCAAGCTCCATGCGGCCGCCCATGTTGGCCGTGTAGCTTGATGCAATCGCAAGGCCAAGGCCGTGCCCCTCGCTCGTCCGTGATTCGTCGCCGCGCACAAAGCGTTCCATCATTTCCTCCGCTTCAAAATTCATCTCATAGGCGGAAATGTTTTTCATCGTCACGAAAATCTCCCCGTTTTCCTTCCCTGCGTCAATGTAAACTCTCGTTCCGCCCAGGCTGTATTTCAGGATATTTTCCACGAGATTCTGTATCACGCGGTACATTTTCCCATTATCCCCAAGGAACGGAAGCGGCTCATCTCCGAGCGCCGTGCGAAACGACAGATTGCTCTGCGCAATCGCATCGTCCATATCGGCGAGGGTCTGCTCGATCAACCGTTTCATATCCATTTTTTCCATCTGGAATTTTTCGGTTCCGCTTGTCGATTTGGAGAGCTCGAAGAGGCTTTGGATCATCTCCTTTAGCTGTTCCTGTTTCACAGAAATCACTTCGACGTAATCCTGTGCCGCCGGTGTCAGATCCTCTTTTTTCAGAAGATCCGTATAGCCGACCATCGAGGTGAGCGGTGTTTTCAGATCGTGCGATACATTGGTAATCAGGTCAATTTTGAGACGCTCCGCCTGCATCTGTTTTTCTACGCTCTTCTGCATAGCGCTCTCAATATTTTCCAGCTCTGCAAATGCCGGATACAGCAGAGATTTTTCGGATATTTCATGGATCCGGCTTTCCATGCTGCCTTCTGCCATCGTATGGATCTGTTCCATCAAAAGACCCATCTCCCGGTTCAGGCGACTGCGGTATGTTTTCCAGGCAAACAGAATTAAAATCAGCGTGGTCAGCCCAAGAAGAATGACAAACAGTACCTCGCCATCCATTCCGTTTATCAGTCCGGTGATCATGGTAATCACGATCAGAAGTTCCGCAATCAGTGCCACACGGAACGGCCATTTACTCTGACCGGCAAGCTGCCGTTCCAGGCTGGTCCGATCTCTGTAACGCTTCCTTTCTCTGCAAAAAAAGGACATTTCTCTCAGTTGTTTCTTTTCATAGCGACAGACAAGAATGCCGGCACTGAGAAGGAAAACGCCACAGATTCCAAAAAACAGAAGACCTGTCTGCACACACTCTATTACAGTACCCCATTCGGCAACAATGCGGTATCTGGCATAGCTGTGCCGGAGCGGCTGAAGCCATCTGAAAAAAGCAAATCCTCCGACAAGAACCAGAAGCTCATTTGGCACCTTTTCGGATTTTTTCAGAAACAGCTGCTCTTTCTCTGCTTCCGCAGCGGCTCTTGCCTCAAACTGCATCTGCCGGGATTTTTCTATTTCATCTGTCTCGGACTTATCTGCGGCTGCCCCTTCGCTGCTTTTTGCTGTTTTTCCCGCTTTTTCCGGTTCGCTGCCGGCAAAAGCAGTCATTTTCGAGTTCCCGGTATTTTTTCGGAATTTCCATACCAGATACAAGGCTGCGGCTATGCCCAAAACGCCGACTACCGTCACTCCAATGCCGATACCCCATTCGATGCTGCGCCACATTCCCCATTCGAATTCACTGGCCCATTTCCGCAGAAGCTTTCCGCACAAAATCAGTACCATAGAAAGATCGAGAAGCATCCACAGCAGGATGCGTTTTTCAGTCTCCGTTAATTTTTTCAATTTTGTATCCAATTCCCCACACCACCTTTAAATATTTCGGATTTTTCGGCGTAATCTCAATTTTCTCACGAATGCGCCGGATATGAACCATGACGGTATTTTCTACACTGTAAGCATCCTCCTGCCAGACCTGACTGTAGATTTCTTCGGCCGAGAACACGTAGCCGGGATGCTCCATCAAAAGCTCCATAATTTTGTACTCGGTTGCGGTCAGGCGGACAGGTTCGCCGTCCACCAGGAGTTCTTTGGTGTTTCGGTTCAGCAGCAGACCACCGTTTTTCAGGATATCCTGGTCTGGCATGGTTCCGTTTGCGGCGCCTAAGGAAAAGTAACGGCGGAGCTGGGATTTGACACGTGCCATGAGTTCGGCGGTATTATACGGCTTTGTCACGTAATCATCGGCGCCCATCGAAAGTCCGATGACTTTATCGCTCTCTTCGGTTTTCGCGGAAAGCATGATAATCGGGATGTTGTTTTTTTCTCTTATTTTCATCAGGGCGGAAAGGCCGTTCATTTTGGGCATCATGACATCGAGCAGGATCAGATGGATCTGTTCGGTCATGAGGATGTCGAGTGCCTCCATGCCGTTGTAGGCTTTTTTTACCCTGTAGCCTTCCAGTTCTAATAGTTTGCCGAGAGATCTTACGATTTCCCGGTCGTCGTCTACGACTAATATGTTGTATTGGCTCATCTCGTTTTTCCCCTCTTGGTTCTATGGTGTTTATCATAGCAGAGAAAACGGAGATTATTTGGATAAAAAACTGACATTTTTCTTAAAATGTAATCCCCCATTACGTTTTCCTGCTTTTTTTACAAAAAAAACACTGATTGGTAGAGTTGTAAGCTGGTGTAAAAAAATAAAAACAAACGCATATAAATTAGTAAAAATGCCTGCCATAGCACCTGAAAATGTGGAAAAAGATAAAAAAAGTCAATATAAGTGGACAAAATACACAATATCAAACGGGGATTTTATTTGATATGATGTAAATATCACAAACAATCAAAGAAAATGCGTAATAAAAACGCACAAAACAACGGAAAGGATGGGGAGTATGGCGAAGGAAAAAATGAAAAAGAAAAAAGGAGAGAAAATTACCCCTGCAATCTTGTGGAAACAGCGTTGGCTGCTTGTGATGTCAGTACCATTTGTAATCTGGCTGATTATCTTCAAGTACATTCCGCTGTGGGGATGGACCATGGCATTTCAGGAGGTAAAACCTGCGACATTTGCACTTCCGATCTGGGAGAGAACCTGGGTTGGATTTCAAAATTTTACAGATGCATTCAAAGACCGTCTGTTCACACAGACATTAATCAACACATTGGGAGTAAGCTTCCTTGACATCGCGGTTGGAACGATCGCAGCAATCGCATTTGCGGTTCTTCTGAACGAGATGTTCTTTATGAAGTTCAAAAAAGTAACGCAGACCATTTCTTATCTGCCGCACTTTGTATCCTGGGTTATCATTGCAAGTATTGCAAAGAATATTTTCAACGACGGCGGTGTTGTTGACAGTATCTTCGGCAAGAACCTGCACCTGATGAGTTCCAACTCACCGCTTATCTGGGTAACCATTATCCTGATTAACTGCTGGAAAGAGGTTGGCTGGAACGCAATTATTTATCTGTCCGCCATGGCAGGTATTGATCCTGGTCTTTACGAGGCCGCTGATATGGACGGTGCAAGCCGTCTGCAGAAGATCTGGCACATCACTCTGCCGGGTATCCGACCGACCATCATTGTACTGCTGATTATGAGCATCGGTGGCGCCCTGAACGTAGGTATGGAGCGTCAGATGCTTCTTAGTAACCCGCTGGTTGAGGATCACACGATGGTACTTTCCTGGTTCTCTTATAAGAGAGGTATCGGAAACAGCAACTACGGTCTTGGTACCGCAATCGGTGTATTCCAGTCTGCAGTCAGCGTTACCCTGCTGCTGATCGCCAATAAGATTGCCGGTCTGGTAGGCGAAGATAAACTTATGTAGGAGGACGCGAATATGAACAAGAAAGCAAAAAAATTTGACTACGTACTGGCGGTAATCTTCGTATTCCTCGTCATCATCACCATTTATCCGTTCCTGAACGTACTGGCGATTTCGTTCAACGATTCTACGGATACCATTAAGAATGTAAACTTCATCATTCCGAGAAAGTTTACATTAAGCAACTATAAATATGTATTTAAAGACGGCGCATTGCAATGCCGGCTGTGATTTCTGTAGCAAGAACCATCATCGGAACAATCGTAGGTATTGTATGTACCTCGATGGTTGCTTACACATTAAGCCGCAGAGACTTCGTACTCCGCAAACCATTTCAGCTTCTGTTCGTTGTTACCATGTATGTCGGTGGCGGAATGATTCCGGAATACCTTCTGATTATCCGTACCTTAAAGCTGGGCAATAACTTCATGGTATACATTCTGCCTGGTCTGATGTGGGTTTATAATATGATTCTGGTCCGCTCTTATATCGACGGACTGCCGATGGCTCTGCAGGAGGCAGCAAAGCTCGACGGAGCAAACGATTTTCAGATCTGGTATAAAGTCGTTATGCCGCTTTGCAAACCGGTTATCGCAACCGTAGGTCTGTACTATGCAGTAGGACAGTGGAACTCCTTCATGGATACTTACCTGTATGCGAAAAAACTCCCGACTCTGCAGTACAAACTGTATGAGATTATGAACCAGGCGACCATGAAAATGGACGTTCATGCAGGAACCAATGTACAGACGGCCGTAACACCAATGTCCGTACGTATGGCCGTAACGATTGTAGCAACTGTGCCGATCGTTATTGTATATCCGTTCCTTCAGAAATACTTTATCGGCGGTATGACACTTGGTTCTGTTAAAGACTGATAAAAAGCAGTATTAAAAAATTTTCAGAAAAAGATGATGTTTATTCCTGCCAGGCGAAAGAAAGAGTGCAGGATGACATAAACCATTTTAAGGAGGGCTTTTATGAAAAGAAAAGTAGTATCACTCATGTTAGTATCTGCTATGGTGGCCGGAATGCTCGCAGGATGCGGTTCCGACAGTGGCAGCAGCAAGGGAGGGTCCAGCACAGAGACTGGATCAGCGGCAGAGGCAAGTTCTTCAGGCGAGACAGCAGATGATGCAGATGACAAATCTCCGATTACCTTTGAGTATTTTAACGCTGATGGTAAAAACGGCAACTGGGATAACCCGGTAGCAAAAGCAATCACAGAGGCAACAGGCGTTACACTTGATGTTTCCTATCCGGTAGCATCCCAGGGTGATGCAAAAGAAGATGTTGCGCTGATGATCGCAAATGATGAGTATCCGGACATGATTTATGCAAAAGGCTCAGCAACGGATTTGTATCAGGCAGGCGCGCTGATTGATATGACAGACCTGATTGAAAAATATGGTCCAAACATCAAAAAAATGTACGGAGCAGAGATGGAAAAACTGAAATGGAGCCAGGATGATCCTGGAATCTATCAGCTTTCCTACGCAGGTGTAAACCAGAAAACCCTGACAACAGGCGGAAGCTGCCAGATTCAGTGGGCTGCATTAAAAGAGAACGATTATAAATATCCGAAGACACTGGATGAGTATGAAAAAATGATCAAGAGCTATCTTGCAGCACATCCAAAAACAGAAGATGGTCTGGATATGATCGGTATCACCATGAGTGCTTCTGACTGGCACTGGATGATTACCCTTGGAAACCCGGCAGGACTGATCGCTGATGCATCCCCGGATAATGGACAGTGGATCATTGACGACGAGTACAACGTACATTACAAACATGTAACAGATGAAGAGAAAGAATACTTCAAATGGCTGTGCCGTATGTACAACGAAGGTATCCTGGATCCGAACTTTGCAACGCAGACAGATGATGACTATATTGCAAAAGTTGCCAGCGGCCGTGTTGTTGCCATCACCGATGCTGAGTGGCATTACAGCCAGTGCGAAGCTACTCTGGTAGCAGACGGAAAAGTAGATCAGACTTATGTTGGACTTCCTGTAACCTTAAGAGAAGATCAGGTAGAAAAAGCCCTTCTGTATCAGGGAACTACCGTTGGCTGGGGTATTGGAATTACCAAGAGCTGTGAAGATCCGGTTCGTGCCATCAAATTCCTTGACTATCTGTGCTCCGATGAAGGACAGATCCTGTATCACTGGGGTATCGAAGGCGAGAACTACTTCCTTGATGATGATGGACAGCCATATCGTACTGATGAAGAAGTTGCAAAAGCTCAGTCTGATCCGGATTATGCAAAGAACACCGGTATTGACAACTACACTGGATTCCCGATCTACGGAACAGGTTCCTACTCTGAAGACGGATTCCCATACACTCCAACTACCAAAGAGTCTGTTATTGCAAACTACAATACAGCAGAAAAAGAAGGATGCGAAGCGATGGGATTTGAGATGCTGACCGACATGTTTGCACAGCCGGAAGAGTTCGATCTTCTTCCATACTCTGCACTGTGGGCATATCAGCAGCCACAGGAACTTGCTGAGAAACAGACAATTCTGGACGAAATTGCTTGGCCGGGACTTGTTAAATGCGTAACTGGTACCGAAGATGAGTTTGATGGAAACTGGGAGACCATGGTACAGGAGCTGACAGACAATGGTCTGGCAGATGCAGAAGAAGCTATGACAGAGTTCCTTGCTACCAAACTTGTTGATGTAGAGTAAGTAAAGCAAAAACATAAGGTTTTGCCGTTGAACGGAAGGCGGCATAAAAACATGGTCTGATATTATTAAATATCAGGCCATGTTTTAAAATACAGCGACAGTAATGGGAAATGTGAAACATTGTAAAAAGATAACAGTATATGGAAAATCTGCAAACAATTTCATGAGACAAAATCATAGGGAGGTTTTTGGAAAATGACAGAAAAGAAGGAGTTTCAGGTAAACAAAAACACACCGTTCTGGGATGCATCACTGACGGATCAGGAAAGAATCGACTGGCTGTTAAAAGAAATGACGGTCGAAGAAAAACTGGGATACCTCGCCAGCTCTTCCCCGGATCTGCCGCGCCTTGGCATTCCGGGCGTCTCTGTGGGCGGTGAGGCGGCACACGGCGTTGAGGGCAGAAACGATCAGAACGGTCTTGGAAAACCGGATGTGACAACATCCTTCCCACAGCCGATCGGTATGAGTGCATCCTGGGACCCGGAGCTGATCAGACAGGCCGGTGAAATAACAGGAACCGAGGCGCGCGTCGTATGGCACCGCCATCAGGGCCATGGACTCAGCAGATGGGCTCCGACCGTTGATCTTGAGCGCGATCCGAGATGGGGAAGAAACGAAGAAGGTTACGGAGAGGATCCTGTGCTGACCGGAAAAATGGCCGGTGCTTATATCCGGGGAATGCAGGGCGATGATCCGAAGTATCTGCGCTGTGCAGCGACCTTAAAGCATTTCTATGGAAACAACACGGAGGTCGGCCGCGGATGGAAAAATTCTTCCATTGACCCGCGGAACAAATATGAGCTGTATCTGGAGCCATTCCGCAGATGTATTGAGGATGGCGGCGCAGAGGGCATCATGACGGCATATAACAAGATCAACGGAACGATCGGTATCCTGAATCCGGAAGTGACCGATATTCTGAAAAACAGTACGGTCTCCGTCACGTTGTCAGCGACGGCGGTGCGATGGGACTTGTCGTGAATCTGCATCACTATTTCGGACAGCATGCGGAGACGATCGCAACGGCGCTGAAAGCCGGTGTGGATGCCATGTCTGACGATCCGCGTATGGTAGAGCAGGCGGCACGCGAGGCATATGAGCTTGGCATTCTGAAAGAAGAGGATATGGACCGCTCTATTCGCTGTATGATGGAGACGAAGCTTCGTCTCGGCGTTTATGATCGGGAAAATCTGAATCCGTATGACCGTGTGACCGAGGACGATATCGATTCCCCGAAGGCACGTGAAATCTGTAAAGAGCTGAGCCGCGAATCGATCGTACTTCTGAAAAATGAGAACGGAGCGCTGCCACTTGACAAAGCCCTGAAAGCAGAAGATATTGCCATTGTCGGACCGCTTGGTGATACATGGTATCAGGACTGGTACGGCGGAACGGCACCATACCGCACAACCTTCCTGCAGGGGATGGAAGTACTGAAGCAGGAGAACATTACATTCGCGGATGGTCTGGATCGCGTTGTTTTCCGCTGTGATGGAAAAGGTCTTGCCGTAGCAGAAGACGGAACACTTCAGATGGCAGATGAGCCAGATGTGTTTATCAAGGAATACTGGGGTGAGGGAAGCTATACGTTCAAGAGTGTCCGTACCGGAAAATACCTCGGCGCAAGACTCTCAGAGTCGCAGGGAGAAAAGCCGAAAATGGGACAGATTGCGGCAGACCGGGAGGAAGCCTTCGACTGGTTTGTGATGGAGATTTTCCACGTGGAGCCGCAGGACGATGGCAGCGTTGTGCTGACCAACCGTTTCCATTACCCGGTTTATAAGGATGCAGAGGGATTTTTCTCCTTCGAGCAGACGGAGGGAATTCCGATTACGATGGAGGTTGTCGAAAACGGAATTGAAAAAGCAGTTGCTGCAGTCCGGGGCAAAAAGCAGGTTTTACTTGCGCTCGGCTGTAACTCCGTGATCAATGCGAAAGAGGAGATCGACCGCAACACACTGGAGCTGCCAGAGGAGCAGGAGATGCTGCTTGACCGGATCGCAGAGGTCAATCCGAATACCGTTCTGGTGCTGTTTACGAATTATCCGTACACACTTCAGAAAGCGATGGAAAAACTGCCGGCGATCATCATGTCTGCAACGGGAAGCCAGGATATGGGAAGCGCAATGGCAGAGGCTGTGCTTGGAATCTATGCACCGGCCGGCCGTCTGAATATGACCTGGTATGAGAGTATCGATCAGCTGCCGGACATTGACGATTACGACATCATCAAAGGAAAAAGAACGTACCGCTATTTCGACGGGAAGGAATTGTATCCATTCGGCTATGGCCTGACGTATACCACATTTGCGTATGAGAACTATGAGGTTTCCTTAAAAGACGACCGTCTGCTGCAGATCTCTCTCGATGTGAGAAATACGGGCGATACCGCAAGCGACGAGGTCGTCCAGATCTACGGTTCCGCTTTGGAATCCTGCGTGAAGAAACCAATCTGCCAGCTGCTTGATTTTGTCCGTGTGAAAAACATTGCCCCGGGCGAGACGAGACACATCGCACTGGAAATCCCGGTGGAGGAGCTTCGCTTCTACGATGTCATCAGCCGCAGACTGATGGTAGAAGAAGGAACGTATGAAATCTATGCGGGCGCATCCTGCAAGGATAAAGCCGTTTCCGCAGAAATCTTTATTCCGGGCGGAAAAAGGGGAGTACGCGATCTGAGTGCATTTACCGCGGCAGACCACTACGATGATTACGAGAACATGTATCTGACGGAAGGCCACTTCAATTTCAAGGCAGTCCGCGTGCAGGATGAGACGAAAGAAGGTGTTCTCGTTTACCGTGACTGTGATCTTTCCGATGCTGCTGTTCTGGCGCTTCATGTGAAGAGTGAACGCGGCGGCAGTGTGGAAGCCTTTGTGGACGGTGTTTCGATGGGAAGCTTTACCGGTGACACAAGAACCTGTGAGTTCCGCAGCGCCCCGAAACTGGACCGCTATGCGGAGGAAGAAGTAAAAGAGCGCAACCGGTACCGCGAGCCGATTTATGAGGATGTTGAAATTTCCCTCGCAGACAGACCGCAGACGGACGGCGTATCTGAGATCCGTCTTGTTCTGAAGGGAGATATGCGGATCTGCTATCTGCGTGTGCTGAAAAATAAGAGCACAGGAAAAATTCAGATGGGCGTAGCAAACTAACCAGATCATGTATTGTCTGAAAAAAGTATTGACAAATTGTGTGAATATGAATAAAATGTTCCTGTAAAAACAAAATACGGAGATCTTCAGGGCAGGGTGTGATTCCCTACTGGCGGTATAGTCCGCGACCCGCTGCGATATCAAACAGCGGCTGACTCGGTGCAACTCCGGGACCAACAGTTAAAGTCTGGATGAAAGAAGACGAAATAAAGTTTATTTGCATGGAAATATTTTTGGTGCCCTGAATTCAAGAAAAGGAATTCAGGGCACTTTTTTTTCGCGGGCAACGAGCCAAAGTCCGTGCTTGCACGAGACCTTGGCGACTGCCGCGAAAACGAGTTCAAATTCGTGGAGCGTATTTGGACTCGTTACTTCCGGCAGAACCGGTCAAGATCTCCAGAAAAAAAAGGAGAAATGCAGTTATGAATGCACAGACAACAGCAAAACAGACATCAAAGATGTCACAAATCGGAAAAACCCGTTACATGGTACAGGTGGCAATGCTCGGCGCAGCCGCAGTCGTATTGATGTTTTTTGACATCCCGCTTCCGTTTGCCCCGAGTTTCTACAAGATTGATTTAAGCGAAGTTCCGGTGCTGATCGGAGCCTTTGCGATGGGACCTCTTGCCGGAGCTGCGATTGAGCTGATTAAGATTCTGCTTAACCTTGTCATGAAAGGAAGTACCACCGCAGGTGTTGGCGAAGTGGCAAACTTCCTGATCGGCTGCGCGTATGTTATGCCGGCCGCATGGATCTACAAAACACAGAAAACAAAGAAAAATGCCATGATCGGTATGGCAGTCGGAACCGTATTTCTGGCAGCAGCCGGCGGTCTTCTGAACGCTTTTGTACTGCTTCCGGCTTATGCAGCAGCCTTTGGAATGCCGATGGATGCCCTTGTGGGAATGGGATCTGCAGTCAACAAAGCAATTACAAGCCTTCCGACCTTTGTTCTGTTTGCCGTTGTACCGTTTAATATCATCAAAGGTGTTGTGGTATCACTGGTAACCATGCTTCTGTACAAGCACATCAGCAGACTGCTGAAGGGTGAGGCGATGAATTAGTTCATCATTTCCGAAATCATTTCCGTAAACGGAGAATCCAATAAATACGTTGTAGAGAGACGGACAAAATGCAGAGAGAAATCCTCTGTTTTTTGTCCGTCTTTTAAAATTTTCGGGGAATGGCGGCAATGGATTGCCCACACAGGTCTTTTAGTAGTACAATGAAGCATAATCGATAAAAGAAAATACGCAGCGAAATTGGAAAGGAGCGCAAAAAAAAGAGATCCGCACATTGGCTGAAATCTCTTTTCTATCACATTTTAATATTGTTATTATGTCTCGAAACTGTTAAGCGCTTTCCAGATGTTCCATCACTTGAACGCCCCATTTAAAAAGGGCGGTTCGCATGGCAAAGGTCAGGACTGCGGTAAGCAGAATCATCACGCTCGTGGTGATGTGGATGTTGAGGTGAAGTTTTCCGTACAGCAGGTAGCCGGCTCCGATCAGGATTGCGCCGACGGTGAGGTCGATGAGGACGGAGATCAGGGAGCGGTTGTTGGATTTTATGGCGGCGGTTTCGTTTTCCCAGTTTAATTTCGGAAATGCAAGGTCAAAAAGGAGCTGTTCATAGTTTACGAACAGGGTAAATAAAACCGTGATCGCCGTGGTGTAAAGAAGGGTCGCCGGGTGCAGACCGAAAACGACCGCGATGATGTTGAAGACCAGAGCGTACGGCAAGGTGCCAAGGAGACTGATCAGGATGCCGCTTACCAGCATGGCACGGATCTGGTCGTGATAGCTCATCGGAATGCATTTCATATAGATGTATTCGCTGCCCTTTCGGGACATCGCTGTGGCGGAGATCACGCAGAACATGGACATCATGACGGCGATTCCGGCGGCGGTAAGGACGGCAACTGCGACAGGCAGTTCTCCTTTCAGGAGGCGGAATATGGTGCCATCGGCGACAAGCCGGGTCCAAAGGCCGGTGGTTTTAGCCATGCCAAGGCTGGAAATGACCGAAACGAGGGCAATGCCAAGCATGAAGACCGGCCAGATGAGAGGCATCAGAACACAATTCATGAACCAGGCCGGGGTTCGGTACAGTTTTTTCCATTCGATCATCGCGTAGGTGCGGATCGGATTTTTGCTTTTGACCGTTCTGGTCACTTCTTCTTTGGATAAGATGCGTTTTTCGCTGGTGGTCTCGCTCATGCCGAGGACAGCCGGAAGGTAGATTTTCCAGGCGAGGGCAAAAAAGACAGCAAGGATGACGGCGGTTGTAGCGATGTAGAGTATCATTTTGAGAAAGGATGCGTCTGCAAGGCTTCCGGTCATCAGGGCAGGTTCGGAAAAATGGTCCGGAAGGCACGCAGAGTACCCTTCTGGCTTTCCATCAGGTTCATGATATCCTGCATTTCAAAATTTCCGATACTGCGCGAAAATACGTTGATGCCGATCGCAAAAATCAGGGATGCGGCGAATCCGAGGTAGCTTAAGAAATCCTTGTTTCGGATATTTTTGAAAAGACGCATCACGAGCATCGTCAAAACTGCGGCGTAAACGAGCGGCACAACCGGGAAAATAAGGCAGGCGAGGATCATATTGATCCAGTAAAAAATGCCCATTTTGGCGCTGATCCCGTACCCTAACAGAAACGGAAAGAACAGCAGTACAATAAGATAGTATTCGTTCAGCAGACAGCAGAAGCCTTTCGCACCGACAATCTGCGCCGGGGTAAACGGCAGCGGCAAAAGCTTTACGAGGTCAGAGTCCATGTAATACTCGCTCAGAAACAGCGGCAGGCCATAGAAGAAAATGACCATCATGCCAATGGCACAGACGAACTCGATCAGCAGGGTTTCCAGCCCGAGCGGCTGCAGGAAGGTATAGCCGGAATATCCCAGAAGAAACAGTAAGACCGACACGGGAAGGAGGCAGACACCAAGCAGAAGGTATACAACGATACGTCCTCCGTCCGAAAATGCTTTCTTTTTTCCGCTCTTCTGATTGCTTTTTCCTGGTCCGCTTTTCAGAAGGAAACGGGTGAGAATCCATAAGTTACGCATGTTCGGTGATCTCCAAAAAGATATTTTCAAGTGTCTGATCCGGATAGGCCGCTTTTAATTCTTCCAGGGTACCCAGGTATACCTGGCGGCCGTGATGGATAATGGCGATGCGGTCGCAGAGTTTTTCCGCTACTTCCAGCACATGGGTGGAAAACAGCACGGCGTTTCCGGCATCGGCGTGTTCACGCATCATCTGTTTGAGCTCGTGCGCGGAGCGCGGGTCAAGACCGGTCAGCGGCTCATCGAGAATCCAGACCGGCGGCTTGTGGATCAGTGCGCCCATCACCATGATTTTCTGACGCATGCCATGCGAGTAGCTCATGATACGGCTCGAAAGGTTCTCTTCCATCTCAAAGCGTTTTGCGGTTTCTTCGATAAAACGCTGACGCTCTTCCGTTCCGACACCGTAGATATCTGCCATAAAATTCAGATATTCAATTCCCCTGACGCGAAGAAACGCATCCGGGTCGTCGGGCACAAAGCCGAACTGGCGCTTGGCTTCGAGCGGATCCTTCTGAATATCTTTTCCATTGATTTCAATCGTTCCTTCGGACGGCGCTAAGATACCGGTGATCATTTTTAACGTTGTCGTTTTTCCGGCCCCGTTAGGACCGATGAAGCCGGTGATCTTTCCATCTTCGATATCCCAGGAAAGATCATCGACGGCTTTTTTGCTTCCATCGCCGTAAATTTTGCTTACGTGGTTCAGACGAATCATGTTTTATTCCCCCTCTTTTTTTCTTGTAAAACGAAACTGTGATTCTCTTGCTTTGTTTCTAAAAACAGACTGCCCTTTTCCCACTCCGAAAGCTCTTATCCTTCCCTGTGCAGGAAAAGGAGTCAGGCAGATCTTCGCAATCCGCTTCGCTACTTGCTTGATTCGGTTAAATTTCGAAGCACGGGCTGTGATCTTGTGTTTTTTTCAGTATGCATTCTTCTGCCAGAACTGTCAATCAGCGGAACGAAAAATACAGAATTTTGTAAGAACTTGTAAGACTTTTAGAGCGTGTCTGAAAAAAAAGATACCGCAAAGTGAAGCCTGCAGATTGCGGAAATGCTTTTTCAGACACGCTCCAGAATCAAATCCGATTTTACCCTCTACTTTTTCAGAATCACATCGATGACTGTATCGACTCCATCCGGCAATACCGGGTCTTCGCCGAGATCAGCGAATGCCATGGTCGGATAATCGCTGTGTACCCAGCTTGTGGAAACCGGGATTTCCGCGCCGGTTGCGACGTAGCGGATCGCCTGGATTTCTTCTTTTTTCACGCCGGGCAGCGGCAGCGGCCCAACGGTATTTTCATAGACATGAAAATACAGATGGTTTCCGTGGCGCGTCACACGGCCAAAGTCCGGTTTCTCAATACCGGCTTTTCCGCAGCCGTAAATGCTCTCTCCGTTTTTCTTCATCCACTTTCCAATCTCAGCCAGCCGTTCGATCGACTCCTCCGGGATATTTCCCCTGGCGTCCGGGCCAACGTTCAAAAGCAGGTTTCCACCCTTCGATACGCACTCGACCAGCTTTTTGATCAGCATCGGTGCCGGTTTGAAGAAGTGGTCGTTGGCACAATAACCCCAGTGATTATTCATCGTAACGCAGGATTCCCAGGCGATATCGTTTCCATTTACATCCTGGATGCCATTCGGCGGAATCATCTGCTCCGGCTCACAAAGTCGCCGTGGTACGGGGTCGGATTTCCGGCCGCCAGAGAACCGTAGCCCTCTCCGCTCACCTCGAGACGGTTGTCGATGATGACATCCGGCTGGAGCTTCCGCACCATATTGATCAGCTCCGTCGCTTTCCATGCTTCGCCGCGCAGCGTATCGTAGGAAAAGTCAAACCACAGCACATCGAGCTTTCCGTAGTTTGTGCAGATCTCGCGTACCTGATTGTGCATGTAGGTCAGGTAGCGGTCGAAATCGCGGTCATCGTTTTTGTATGCCGGGTTGTTCCGCATCGGGTGGTTCCGGTCGCCGTAATGTGGGAAATCGTCGTGGAACCAGTCGAGCAGGGAGAAATACAAACCGACCTTCAGTCCTTCTGCGCGGACGGCATCAACGTACTCTGCAACGAGGTCGCGGCCGCATTTCGTGTTGGTGGATTTGAAATCGGTATACTGGCTGTCGAAGAGGCAGAATCCATCGTGATGCTTGGCAGTCAGAACCATGTATTTCATGCCGGCCTCTTTCGCCGCTTTTGCCCATTTCCGCGGCTCGAAATCAACGGGATTGAACTCCTCAAAATATTTCATGTAATCTTCTTTTGGAATCTGCTCGGTACTCCGCACCCATTCTCCGCGCGCCGGGATGGCGTAAAGCCCCCAGTGGATAAACATGCCGAAACGGGCGTCGCGGTACCACTCCATCCGCCTGTCATAGGCTTCTCTGTCAAATTTGTACATCGTTTTGCTTCCTCCTGTTTTAGTTTTATATTGGTAATGATTCGGTTAAATCTTGATTTTCACCCATTTTCCCTGTTTGAATCGGATCGTCGCAAAGATAAACCGCGACATCTGATCCGCCAGCACACCGAACCAGATTCCGACGATGCCAAGCCCCAGCGTGTAACCGCCCAGATACGAAACGATCGTACGAATAAATGTAACGCTGATCATGGATGCAACTGCCGTATAGAGCGTATCTCCCGCACCGCGCAGGCATCCCATGTAAATAACCTGACAGATCTGGAAAATGACGACGAAGATAATGACATGGATGATGCTGACACCGATTTCAATGATATGCTGTTCTTCGAAAAACAGGCTGTACAGCCATCTTCCGCCGAAAAGATAAATGGCAACGAGGCATACTGCGATGTCCGCGCCGATCAGACGGCACGTTCTGCCGTACTCTTTCGCCAGCTCCGGCTTTTTTGCGCCAAGGCTCCTGCCGATCAGTGCAACCGCTGCGGACTGGAGGCCATCGCCGAACGCAAACGAAAGCGACATAATATTCATGCCGACCTGATGTGCCGCCATCGCATCGGTGCCCTGTTTGGCCGCCATGATCGCCGTCATCATAAAACCGATGCGCATGAAAACCTGCTCGAAAAACACACTGTAGCCGACTTTAATCAGGCTGCTGAATGCTGTAAACGTCGGTTTGATTTTATACTTCAGAATATAGCTGATATTCAGAAATCCGTCTTTCTTCGTGATGGAACGGATGCTCATCACACATCCGACAACCGTTCCTGTGACGGTTGCCAGTGCCGCACCCTGAATGCCGAGTGCCGGGAACCCGAAATGGCCGTTGATCAGAAGATAATTTAGGATAATATTAATCGTATTTGATGTTACATTTGTGCGCATCGTGATTTTTGTATTGCCCGCACCGCGCTGTGCCGAGTTGATCCCCATCTGGATACAGTTAAAAATCATACCGCCCATGATGATACGGAAATATGTTACTGCGCCGTTATGCGTCTCCGCCGTTGAACCGCACAGATGGATAATCGGACTTGCAAACGCCACAAATCCAACACTGAATGCAGCTGCCGCAAGGATAATAAATACAAGCGCAGTTACCAGAGTCTCATTCGCCGCACCCTGCCTCTGCTCTCCGCGCCGCCGCGCAACGAGAGCAGAAATCGACACATTCAGCGCAAAGAAAAACGCCAGGCCAAGCAGCTTCGGCTGTGTCGTCAGACCGACCGCGGCAACTGCGTAGGAGCCAAGCGAGCTTACCATCAGCGAATCTACAAGACCCGCAAATGCAATGAAAAACGACTCCACAATCGCCGGCCACGCCATGTTGACGGCGGTCTGGAATGTGTCTTTGTGGTATTTCCCCTGTAACTTGTTTCCTAAGTACCCCATTTCTTTTCCTCTCTTTCGTCCCAATACCAATTTCTATTTTACTTTGTTTTAACAGAAGGGTCAATACGGTACCAGCAGAAAAAAGCCAGCCGCAAAAGCAAAATTCTTTTCGCTTTTTGTGGCTGGCTTTTCTTTTATCTTTCCGTAGCGATTCAGACCCCCATCTTGATTCCGCTTACGCTACATCCCAGTATTGCTTCTTATTTTTTCAGCACAAATTCTGCCTTATTCTCTGTCGTGCTGTCGCTTCCGATGAAGACTTCGAAAGCACCGTTTTCACTTTCTACACGCTCATTTTCTGTCAGGAAGCGAAGCTCTTCTTCTGTGATTTTGAAGATGACTTCGGTTTCTTCTCCCGGCTGAAGGGTTACCTTGCAGAAATCTTTCAGCTCTTTCACCGGGCGTACCACGGATGCGGCTACGTCGTGGATGTAAAGCTGTACGGTCTCGGTTCCCTTTGTATCGCCGGTGTTTTTCACGGTTACGGAGGCTTTAATCTCATCTTCCATGCCAAGCTCTGCCTTGTCCAGTTTCACATCTGAAATTGCAAAGCTGGTGTAGCCAAGGCCATATCCGAACGGGAACAGTGGTGCGTTCGGGATATCGAGGTATTTGGAACGGAAACGGTCTTTGTCCTTGCCCGGCACATGCGGTCTTCCGGTGGAATACTCGTTGTAGTGAACCGGCACCTGGCCTACAGAATACGGGAAGCTCATGGTCAGCTTGCCGCTTGGAGCGTATGCACCGAAAACAACGTCTGCGATTGCATTGGCACCTTCGGTACCCGGCATCCATACTTCAAGAACGGCTTTTGCTTTCGATACGACATCGCGCAGGTCGAGCGGACGGCCGTTGAAGAGAACAACGACAATGTTTTCATTGACCTCCGAAACGCGCTCAAGCAGTCTCTGCTGGATTTCCGGAATGCGAATGTTCGCGTTACTGGTTGCCTCGCCGGACTGCAGACGGTCCTCACCGATCGCAAGAACGACAACCTCGGCCTCCTTTGCTGCGTTTACAGCCTCAAGAAGCATTGCCTCCTCTTCCTCCGGTGTATGGGACTGCTCCATCGCTTCACCGAAGCCCTCCAGACGGATGTCGGAGCCGAGCATCGGGGAACCTGCATGGAAGCTCATGTTTGTCGTATCTGCCTGCGCTTTTACGGCCTCTTCCAGATTTGTCACATCCTTTGCATCTCCGATGAAGGACCAGGCACCCATCAGGTTTCTGCTGTGGACATACGGTCCGACCCAGGCAATTTTTTTCTCCTTGCCAAGCGGCAGGATTTTCTCTTCGTTTTTCAGCAGTACAAACGATTTTCTTGCGGCTTCTCTTGCCAGATCGCGGTGCTCTTTGCAGAGAATGACCTCTTTTTCTTTCGTCTCGTCTGCGTCTTTATACGGATTTTCAAACAGTCCCAGTTTGTTTTTCAGTTCCAGAATACGCATGCAGGACTCATCGATCAGATCCTCGGAAATCTTGCCCTCTCTTACAAGACGGCACAGGTTTTCGCAGTAAATGCCGGTCATCATATCAATGTCAACGCCTGCCTCGGCGGAGCGGACAGCTGCCTCCTCACGGTCTGCGCAGTAGCCGTGGTAAATAATCTCCTCGATTGCCGCCCAGTCGGAAATCAGAACGCCGTCAAATCCCATCTCGTCACGCAGGATGCCGCGCATCAGTTTCTTGTTTCCGGTTGCCGGAACACCGTTTACCGTGTTGAAGGAAGTCATTACCATCGCTGCGCCTGCATCAATGCCGGCTTTGTAGGACGGCAGATAGAAGTCACGGAAGGTATGCTCGGAAAGCTCTACGGTGTTGTAGTCTCTTCCCGCTGTCGGAGCGCCATAGCCTGCAAAATGTTTCACGCAGGAAGCAATTTTGTACGGCTCCTTCAGATCGTCTCCCTGGAATCCGCGCACCATTCCGGCACAGAACAGACCGTTCAGATACGGATCCTCACCGGTAGACTCCATGACACGGCCCCATCTTGCATCGCGGACCAGGTCGGTCATCGGTGCGAAGGTTACGTGAAGGCCGGAAACGGCTGCCTCTTTTGCAGCAACTGCCGCACACTTTTCGGAGAGCTCCGGTTCAAACGTTGCGCCCTGTCCCAGCGGAATCGGGAAAATGGTCTTGAAGCCGTTGATGATATCCAGCATGAACAGCATCGGGATGTGATGCGGGTGCTGCTCCACAAAATCCTTCTGGATTTTCTTTAACGTTTCTGCACCCATGCTGCCCAGGATGGAACCGGAAAGCGCTACATTTTCCGGCGTAAATCCTTTATCCGCCATCGGTCCCATCGCCGTGATGTCCATATCTTTATTGAAGAAGGCACCCACCACCTGGCTCATCTGGTTCACTTTTTCTTCCAGCGTCATGTCGGCCAGAAGCTCTTTTAATTTCTGCTCGGTCATTTTTTCTCCTCCATACCTCGTTTTTGCTGTATCTGCTTCTTCAGAAACCCCTAAAATGTCAGAAAAATATCGTTTTTCCGTTTTTTTCTGAATCTTATACTGAAATTTTACCACATCTGACTTGAAAAAAATATCCCCTGATCCGACCTTTTTCTTTCACTATTCCGACCTGTTTGCTGCTGTTCCGGTGCGTAAGAAAGTGATAAAATCCTCTGTTATTTCCCGAACATGTGAAGGGTGGCTTTCCGCTATTTTTCACTAAAACTTCTTCGGTATTCCAGCGGTGCGTATCCCGTATTGTCCTTAAACATCTTCGTAAAGTACGAGAAATTGCTGTACCCCACATACAGCGACACCGTATTGATCGGCAGCGTGCTCTGTGTCAGAAGCTTTTTTGCCTCCTCCACCCGCTTTTGGATAATATAATTACTGATCGAAATACCCTTTTCTTTTTTAAAAATCCGGGACAGATAATCCGTATTCAAAAAGACAAGCTCCCCAAGCTCCTCCCGGTGAATCTCCTCCCTGTAATGTGCATCGATATAAGCGCATACCTGGCTCGTAACCGAATCTGATTTGTTGATGTACTGTCTGTACTGAACTGCTTTCCGAACCAGTACCCCGGCATATTCCATCATCTCTTCTCTGCCATAAAGGGAATTCCGATGCAGGTTTTCCATATCCGCATCTGCAAACAGTGCATACGCCTTGATCTCCCGTTCCGAAAGCCATGCATACACCACCTGCGTCAGATCGGTACGGAGTGCTACCAGAAGCTCCCTGGTAATCATTCCTTCCCGCTCCGTCCGGTCAAGGTATTTCTGCAGCCGCTCCAGCAGTTCCTCCGGTTTTTCCTCCGAAAGCAGCGCTTTCCATACATCCAGCTCCTTATTTTCGTAGCTGGTCTGCGGAGCCTGAAATTCGTTCAGAAACAGCACCTCGTTCCGCACGGAAAGGCTTCCCTCCCGCATTTTCTGAAGATTCCGGCTCTGCTTTTGCATCCCCAGTACAGATTCCCACTGCCCGGCGCCGCACCACAGCTCCGGATAGATTTTTTCATTCATCCACGCAACAAATTGCTGCAGAATTTCACAGTCCCGCCCGCCGTCCTGCGGGAATGCTTTTTCCCTTGACTGTGTAACAATCCAGTAGCTGCCCGGTTCCTGGTAAAAAACAGTATCTACCGCAATATCCGTTTCCTCATACAGTTCCGACAGCACATTTTCGATCACAAATTCCATGGTCGCCGTATCCCACATTTCCCGCTTATTGCTCTTTATTTCCGGCATCAGACAAATCAGCCGGAAATAGTGTCCCGGTCCGTATGGCAACTGACGCTGTGCCGCCGTTTCGCAGAATTTTTTCTCAGAGAAGCCGTCTTTCAGCACATTTTTCCAGATATCCTGCTGCAGAATTTTTCTGTTCCGGTTCCACTTGATGCTTTCCTGCCTGAGATCCTGTATTTTCTTTTCTTTCGCAACGGATTCCGCCGCACGCTGTACGGCCTCCTTCAGCTTTTCAAAATCAATGGGCTTCAGCAGATAATCGACACTGTTCAGCTGTATCGCTCTTCTGGCATAGTCAAACTCCGCATAGCTTGTCAGGAAGATGACCTGGACCTTCAGCTCCTCTTTCCTGACCCACTCCACAAAGTCGAATCCCGTTCCGCCCGGCATCACGATATCGCTGATTACAATATCAATGTCCACCATTCCCATGATGTTCTTCGCCTGCTGTACGGAAAACGCGGTATACACCTCGTTCACCCCGGTCTCTGTAAGATCGAGGTTTCTTTTGATACTTTCAATCACGTACTCTTCATCATCCACGAGCAATAGTTTCATGTTCTTCTCCCCCTGTCCTGTATGGAATATGGATATCTACAATCGCTCCGCCGAGCGGACTGTTATCGAAATGAATCTCTCCTGTATCACCATAGTAATAACGGAATCGTTTCAGGCAGTTTTCAATCCCGATATGCTTTCCATGCTCGGAAATATCTTCCCCTGCTTTCAGCCTTTGCAGCGTCTCCTCCGGGAAGCCGTTTCCGGTGTCTGAAATATAAATGTTGACATACTTTTCGTCTCCGCGGTCCTCCGGGTAAACCGTCACGGAAATCAGCGGAACCGTCTCCAGCGTCAGGGCATGTTTTGCCGCATTCTCTACAAACACCTGAATCAGAAACGGGAAGATTACCGCGTCTTTCACTTCTTCATGGACTTCAAAATAATAGGTGAATTTTTCCGGATAGCGCAGCAGCAGAATTTTGAGGTAATTTTCGCAGTGGTTCGTCTCCGCCGTCACCGGCACCATCTCGCTTGTATTGCGGAAAATATAGGCGAGATAATCGGATGTAATACGGCTCATCGACTTTGCATGATCGTACTGTCCGAAGTCAATCATGCTGTAAATAAAGTTCAGACAGTTCATGTAAAAATGCGGACGAATCTGGATTTTGAGGTAATCCATCTCGATTTTCTGTTTTTCCAGCTCCTGCTCATACAGCGTGATCTTCAGACGTCGGATCTGATGAATCATGTTTCGGAATTTATCGTCAATCCGCTCCAGCTCTACCAGATTTCCTTCCGACATCTGATAGGTGAGATCCCCATTGTCATATTTTTGAAGATTTTCCGTAAACATAGCGACCGGCTTCAGGATTTTTGTTTTCAGATGGAACAGCAGCACGGAACCGGCAATCACCATCAGAAATGCAACGCCGAGAAGAGCAAACACACTTCCCGTCATCAGATTTAAGACTCCCGTCCAGGAGATTTTAATCCGTATTTCAAACGGTGCCTGTGAAAGCTCCTGCCGGAACGTATAATTGCCGGTATCAAGCTTCGAACCGTCCGTTACAATTCCTTTTTCCGTCAGTGTTCCGATGCTTTTTCCGTTCTGGTCAACGAGACTGACATAGCCGCTCTTCCCAAGAGACAGCTCAGAGAACGGTTCCAAAATCGTCTTCAGATTGACGTAGCAGCCGAATCCGACGCCCTGACTCTGTGCTACCTTGAGCATATAAACCTCATCGCCCTGGCGCATCACGGTCCATTTTTTCTTGACTGCATACGTCTGCTGGGACAGACTCCTGATCCGGCGCTTCAGCGCTTCCTGCAGATACGGATCAACGGCATAACGCCCGTCGGAAGAAATGCTCAGCTGATATAAGCTCTCATCCTTCTGCGTATAGAGAAAAACATTGTAATCCGTTCCGAAATCCCACGCTGCAGATACATAGTTCTTTCGCAGCTGTGTGATGACATATTCCTCATACTGATCCTTCTCCATCAGATCCATATATTTCCAGAACGCAGAATCCGGGTTGGAGCTGTCCATTACAGTCGAGAACAGGTTTCGGCTGATTCGAAAAAAACGGTTATCCAGCTCATCCGTATACAGCTTTGAAATCTCTTCCAGCTGCTCATATACCTGCTGCTGCGTCCGGTTCAGAATAATCATGCTCCCAGCCAGAAAAAGCAGCAGCATACTCAGCAGGCAGATCAAAAGATAACGCCCCTGCTGCGCCAGTGTTGTTTTTTTCGTCTGTTTTGAAATACGCATGATATTTCCTCCTTTTTTCTGTTCCGGTACGCTCGAAATTTTTCCGTGTTTGATTTTACGAACTGATCTTTTTTTCTGAATATAATACAGCAGAAAAACAGTACACCTCATGTTTCCATGAGTCTGTACTGTTTTTCTGATTTATGTCGGAAACACCGAAATGTTTCTCTTTTTTATTCCTGCATGGAAAATCATCCCTTTACCGCGCCAAGTGTGATACCTTCTGCGAAGTATTTCTGAAGGAACGGATAGATGATAAACAGCGGCAGCATGGCGATAAATGCGATTGCCATACGGATCGAGGTTGTCGGCAGCTTTGCCACCTCCGCGCCGATATTTCCGGTTACTTTTCCACTTGCCAGGTACTGAATATCGGTGATCATCTGATTCAGCAGGTTCTGGATACTGTAAAGCTTCTGACCGTCATTTCCTGATAAATAGTATAAACCATTTGTCCAGTCATTCCAATAGCCAAGTGCGGAAAACAGTCCCATGGTTACCAGAATCGGTTTTCCAAGCGGCAGTGTGATGCTGGTGAAAATCTTCATGTGTCCTGCGCCATCGATTTTGGCCGCCTCGAACAGCGCGTCCGGGATACTGGTGTTAAAGTAGCTTCGGATCATCAGCACGTTGTTTGCGCTTAACAGGAAGCCCGGAACAATCAATGCCCAGATCGTGTTTTTGATGTGAAGATAATTTACATACATCAAGTAGGTCGGCACCAGTCCGCCGTTGAACAGCATCGTAAAGAATACGAAAAAGGTAATTGCTCTGCGGTACGGCAGTTTTTTAACCGAAAGCGGATACGCCAGAAGAGAGGACATCGCAATATTTGCAGCCGTACCAACGATCGTTACAAAAATGGTGATTCCGTATGCTCTCAGAATTTTCTCGCCCTGGCGGATGATATAGGAGTAAGCATAGAAGCTGAATTTCTCCGGGAAGAACGAATATCCGTTGCGGATCAGTGTGTTTTCATCGGTCAGCGAGGAAATAAATACGAGTACAAACGGCAGTACAATGGATAAGGTAATCAGAATGAGTACTACATTAATCCAGAACTGGAAACGTTTTGCTTTTTTTGAATTTGTCATACTTCCATCCTCCTAGAATAATGCCTGGTCTTTGTCTACTTTGCGGACAATCCAGTTGCTCAACATTACGACACAGAAGCCTACCAGAGACTGGTATACACCGGCTGCAGATGACATACTGATATTTCCCTGTTCAATCAGGGCACGGTATACGTAGGTATCGATAACGTTTGTGGTCGGGAACAGAACACCGGAGTTCATTGGTACCTGATAGAACAGACCGAAATCGGAATAGAAAATTCTTCCGATGCTGAGAAGCAGCAGGGTAATGATGGTCGGAACGAGGCTCGGCAGTGTGATTTTTGTGATCTCCTGCCATTTGCTTGCACCGTCCAGTCTGGCAGCCTCATAGAAGGAAGGATCAATACCGATCAGCGATGCGATATAAATCAGGCATCCGTATCCTACGCCCTTCCAGCAGTTCGCGATAATCAGGATCGCCGGCCAGTATTTCGGTTTCTGGTACCACTGGATCGGGTCAATATGGAAGAACGGAAGGATCGAATTGTTGACAAGACCATTTTCCGCACTCAGAAGCGCATATACGATGTAGCTTAAGATAACCATGGACATCAGGAACGGAAGAAGAATTGCACTCTGGTACACTTTTTTGAGCTTTGTATTTCTTACCTCCGTAATCAGAATCGCAATGGCAATTCCGACTACCATGTTTACAAGAATAAATGCAACGTTATACAGCAGCGTGTTTCTTGTAATGATCCATGCATCCTTCGAGGAAAACAGGAATTTGAAGTTGTCAAGTCCTGCCCACGGGCTTGCCCAGATACCTTTTGCAAAGTTCAGTTTTTTAAACGCAATCACCATACCTGCCATCGGGATGTAGTTGTTGATCAGCAGATACAGAAGTGCCGGAAGCATCATCAGATAAAGCGGCCAGTATTCCTTCAGCACGTTTTTCTTTTTCTCTTTTTTAACCTCTGCTTTTTTCATAAAGCGTGTCTCCTTTTATGAGGGCTGTTTTTTCAGGTTCTTTCACAGAGAAAGCTCCACATCTTTTCGGGTAAGAGTGGAGCCTTCGGTTACTGTATCACACCGGATTTTCTTTTGCCCCGGTCGTGTTCTTTTTACAAATTATGGTGCTTATTTCGCTGCAAGAAATGCATCCAGCTGCTCCTGCTTTGCAGCAATGACATCATTGATTCCCGCATCATCCAGTGCCTCCAGGAACTGTGGAAGCAGTTCTTCCGGATCTCCAGAACCGCTGTAAAGTGCTCCGCTGTACTGTTTTACAACGTTGGACAGAGCCGATACCTGATTGGTATATTCGCTGTTATCAAAGATAAATCCAAGTGCTTTCGACTCGATACCGGAATCATTAAACTCCTGCATTTTGTCCCAGAGCTGCGGGTCAGATCCGTTCCATTTGTATGCGATAAACTGGTTCGGAAGCTCCCATCCACAGTTAAAGCTGTAGCCTACGTTGTCTGCTGTTACGCCATCCGGGTAGTTGATGATTCCGTTTTCTTCATCTTCTACTACGTAGTCGGTTCCCTCTTCGCCCCAGTTCAGAAGGTTCATGACCTCCGGGCTGCCATAGATATAATCCAGAACCTGCATTGCTTTTTCCGGATTTTCGGAGTTCTGTGCTACAGAGAAGATAATTCCGCTGTAGGAGGAAGAGTTGATTATCGGTGCATCATAGAACGGTACGATTTCAAAATCATATCCGGTAGAACTCTGGAACTCAACCGGAGTACCTGGATGATAGGCGAAGAACAGGGAGAACAGGTTTCCTGCTTTGCATACGGTTCTCCAGTTTTCTGTGTTTGTTCCGGCATCCTTGCTGATATAGCCTTTCTGATACCAGTCATACAGCATCGTTGCGGTATCTTTGAACCAGTCGGTCGCAAAGAAGTTCTCTACGGTTGTGCTGTTGGTCTGATCCATCAGAACGCCCGTGTTGGCATCGCCAAGTGCATCACCACGGAACAGACGGGTCAGTGGGGTATCACCTTCGTTGATGGAATACAGCATTGTCATGTCAGGCTCGCCTGCCTGTACGGTCTCAAATACTTTCTCCATATCCTTCGGCTCTTTGATTTCATCGGTATTGATATTATACTTTTCTACCAGGTCTTTTCTCATGAAGATGGCTGGAATGCTGCCTCGTTCGATCTGGTTCGGAACGCCATAGACAAACCCATCAATCTGATTTGTTTTTGCAATATCCTCGCCATAGATATCTTTCAGGTTTGTGCCGTATTTGTCAATCAGTTCAGACATATCCATGATCTGGCCGGAATGCATATACTGTACAGCTGTTGTTGCATTTGTGTACAGAAGATCGATTTTCTCATCGCCGGAAAGCATCAGCTGTAACTGCTGTGTTGCGCTTGCCCACGGAAGAACAACGATATCGAGCTTTGCGTTCAGCTCCGGCTCCAGAATCTCGTTGATTTTTTCTTCGATTCTCTCTTCATCCTGCTGCTGGCTGCCCTGCAGTACCATAGTTACAGTGTACGGCTCGCCTTTTTCCTCTGTCTTTGCTGTGCTTCCGGAAGCTGCGGAGGAACCGGAATCAGAACTGGATCCTGTGCTTCCGCATGCTGCCATGGAAAATGCCATGGTTGCTGCAAGAATGCCTGCTAACACTTTTTTCTTCATACTTTTTCTCCTTTTCACGTATCGTGTTGTGTGACCTTTGATGATTGTATTATAGCAGAATTTTGACTTACAACTCTATAACTGATTTGACTTCGAAGTATCACTCTTCCGACCTTTGTGTCCTTTTTGTGTCTTTTTTCTGTCAAAAATCTTCCACCATCTTTGCCCCTTCTGCCCCATCGAGTTCGGTCACGGTTCCATTCATGACACGGTAGACTCTCTGGCAGAGGCCGAGGACACTCGGACGGTGCGTCGTAACGATACAGGTTTTGTTGGGACGCTGACGGATGATGTTTCGGAGGACGTTTCGTTCCGTCGTGACATCCAGTGCCGAGGTGGCTTCATCGAGAAGCAGCACCGGGGCATCGCGGAGGACGGCACGGGCGATGGCAAGCCGCTGGGACTGGCCTTCGGAGAAACCGCGGCCACGTTCCCCGACGCGGCTGTTGATGGTATCCGGAAGATGCTGGACGAAATCCCACGCGCAGGAGATTTTGAGTGCTTCGATAATCTCCTCGTCGGTCGCATCCTCTTTTACCATGCGCATATTTTCGGCGATTGTGCCGGAAAGGATCGTATTTCCCTGTGGAACATACGCGAAGAGATGACGCGTTTCGGCGTTCATGGGAACCGTCTTTCCGTTTGAGGCAATGATCACGGTTTCCCCCTCCTGCGGGCGGATAAGGCCGAGAATCAGGCGGATCATCGTTGTTTTTCCCTCGCCGGACGGGCCAACCAGCGCTACAATCTCGCCGGGGGCGGCCTGAAACTCCGATCTGGTGATTACTTTGTTCCCTTCTATATAGGAAAATTCTACCCCATGCATCTGTACCCGGAAGCCATCCTTTGCCAGTGGATCGAGCTTGGCGCTATCCGGGATATGGACTTCTTTTGGCAGCTCTACGAGCTCACGGATCCGGTGCGCCGAGACGGAGCTGTTGAGGAAGGACGGAATAATCGAAATCACGTTTCCAAATGCGCCGGAAAGGTTACTCCGCTGCTGCAGGAACAGTGTCATGGTTCCATAGGTAATGTCGTGCGTCCACAGACGGAACAGGCAGTATCCGAACGCCGTAAACTCCACCGCACTCCCGAGAATAGACATTACGATATTGGTTTTAATCGTAAACAGATTATATTTCAGGCTGATGTCTTTGAAAAGTCCCTGCCACCAGCGCATCTTTTTGCTGTAATACGGTGCGATGCCAAACGACTTGATCGTATCGAAATTGTAGAATGCTTCTACCTCAAAGCTCATCAGATTACTGCTCATCTCGCGTACTTCTTTGCTGTATTCCCGCTGACGGCGGATCATAAACCGGGACATTAGAAGCAGGAACGGTGCGCTTAAAAAAGCAATCAGTGCCATGACCCAGTCATAATGCAGGATTACGAAAAAGGTGGCAATAAACCGATACACGGCAATGATAATCGTCGGGAGCCAGCTGATTGCGTTGCCGCTGACCGTTCCAATGTCGCCGTTGAAACGGTTGAGTACGTCACCGTTTGCGTATTTGCTGATTTCCAGCCAGTCCGCATCAACGATTTTGTCAAAAATATCCGCCTGGATGTCGTTGTTGATGGCGATACCAAGCTTCGTTGAAATGCGGTTGATGACACTCTCAAACCCAAGGCTGAACACGGTGCTTCCGATCATGATACAAAGCAGCAGCGGGAGCTTCTGTATCTGGTATCCGGTGATGATATCGATCAGGTATTTTCCTGCCACGCTGCCGACAAGCCCAAGCGAAGTGCTTAAGATACCGAGAATCGTATAAAAAACAATCGCACCCTTATAGCGCGCGCTGTAGCCAAAAATCCATTTCCAGTCATCGATGATTTCCGAGAACGTTCCGTTTTTCCATCGCTCCGACAGGATACGGAGAGACTCAAAGGAAGCGTCTTTACTTTTCTCTTTGGATTCTTCCTGCATGCGCGTCTCCTCTCTTTTTCCCGTCTGCGGTACGGATCATATCGTATTTTTTCAGCAGCTCGACACGTCCCGCACCCACTTCAATGCTCAATTTCTGTCCTTTTTCTCCCTGCCCCAGCCATTTCAGGATTCGCTCCACGTATGCAGCCGGGAGCAAAAACGGATACCTCGCCGCATAGGGATACTTGTTTTTCATATAGGAAGCTTCCGGAACCAGCGATTTCCAGATTCCCCCCGCCGTGTGCTTTTCCGCCCCGTTCTCTGCCGCATACAGGGTAATGTTTGCGCTGTGGATCCGCCCCGCGCTCGATTTTCCGAACGAACCGGCATCGAGAATATCGATCAGAAGCGCTTCGGAATCCGGGTGAAGCTTCTTTGCGGCACGGACTGCCCCACTTGCTTCATAAGAAAAGCCCAGATACCGCTCGCCGATATCCAGCAGATTGATACAGAAGCACGTCATATGATACTCTTCGCACAGCTGCCAGAACATTTCCCAGTCTATTTTTCTTCCATATACACGAATCATCTGTACCATGTCACAGATCTGACGGATCCCGACGCCGCCGTGAAGAAAGTGCTTGAAGCTGTGACAGAGAAGATAGAAAAGATGATGCGTTTCTTCTAAGGTAAAGATGCTCTGCCCCCGCACTTCCACTTTGGATGGATGCGCAAAAACATCGGAAAATGCACGATTCAGATAACTATAGGCAGAGGATTCTGTGCTGAACAGCCTGGTATGTATTTCATAAAAGGCTCCTGTTTTCGGATGAATATAGCCCATCTCTTCCGGGACATCACCGTCTTTGATGCCATCCGGCATTGCGGTTTCTTTGTCCCGCACAAAGCCCTTCCGCATAAAATAGGCATCCACTGCTGCAAAATCCTTTTCCGGAATCAGCAGATCCTCATCCCCGGACGGGCGCAGATCCGGCTTCGGATAGAGATTTCTGCACACAATTCCTTTCATCACCAGCGGCTGCACGCCCAGCTGCGTCAGCTCCTTTTCATCGGAAAGAAACCGCGCTGTACGCGAAACCTGCTGCAAAATACTCTGCATCGCCTGCGTTTTTACCTGTCTGCGAAGCTCGTCCGAAAGCTCTGCAAATTCCGGTGTTTTTCCCACAACATCGTAGACCGCTGACAGCAGCGAATGCTGTGCCGCGAGGACAAACAGATGATTCCATTGTTTTTCTGTCAGCCCCTGAATTTCCGCCGGCGATGCTTTTTCTTCTGTCAAAAACGCACGAATCACCGCAAGGAATGCGGTTTCTGTTTCTGTAATCATCTTTTTTTCCTTTCATTTTCTCTGCACGCATCATTTTTCTTTTTATCCACACCGAATAACCAGGCATATCCATGCATCAGAATCGGACGAAGCGGGATAATGCGAATCCAGACCTGTGCAAAAAACTCCCACCAGAACGTTCCCGGTACAAGTATTTTTCCTTTTCGTTCCACTTTTGTCACCCGTGCAAAGATCTGCTTCCGTTGCACATGATGCTCGATTTCCGTCTGTGCATCCCCGATTATGTCATAACCGTCTGCATGAACGCGGCAGATCCGATGCACCACAAACTGTCCGCCCGGCCGCTCATAAAATACGATATCACCTCTCCGAAGTTCCCGCTCCGGCGCTCGGAAGAAAATACTGTCGCGTCCATGAATCAGAAACGGCGCCATGCTGCTCCCAGAAATCACCATACGCACTTCTCTGCCCTGCTCTGCAAGTTCTTTCAGCATTCCGACATAGGCACGTGTATCCATCATTTTCATGCATGTTTCTCCCTTTTCTGAATCATGTTTTTGTGCAGTGCAGCTGCATATGTTTCACTTTCGAACGAGCCGGCCCCGATCTCCTGCTCCAGCGTTTTCACCGCATCTTCTGAAATGTCGCACGCCAGATGATACACCGGAACTTTTCCAGCAAGCTGTTCGAGAAGGTCGAGACTGTGCACCATTCCCTCCCTGTCCCAGCGGTTCATGGTGATCTGTCCGTACAGACTCGTAAATGCCTCTGCCGGACGCAGCCGCCACGCCTGATTCGTCTTTGCCTGGCTCAGCATTACAATGCATCCGACCGGGAGCTTTTTGTTTTCGCAGACTCCTGAGGTTCCGCAGACCGGCCAGCCGTTTGCTGTCCACGCTGTGCCGTCATATTCCAGCAATGCCTTATCCCCATTTACGGTACGGCTTCCCCGGTACTGTTCCCAGAGTCCCGCCTGTGTGGTTTTGCCCGTTCCCGATGGTGCAGAAAAGAGCATTGCTTTCCCCTGATACTCCGTGTATGCACAGTGCAGAATCAGGCACGGCTGCTCTGCCAGACGGCGCTCCAGGGCAAGGAGGGAAAGAAAAACAACTTCATACTTTTCAACTTCTGCCAGATACCACCTGCCGACGAAAACCTCTGCACGATTTTGCGCAGTCTCACGGTAGAATGCATAAGGACGCGCTTCTCCTTTCACACCGATCCGGCGGCTCTCCAATCCTTCTTTTGTATGAAACACCTGCAGATCGACCCGATCCACAATCAGCTCTCCCTCCGCTTCCGGCAATATGTCGACGGCCGTAATGATATATGTATAATCCGCAGAATCCGTTTCCGCCAAAAATTTTTCCATATCCACCGGAAGTACCAGCTCTTCCGGAAACTTCAGCCGGAAGGAAAAACTCCCTGTCTGAAATGTTTTTTCCATCAAAAACTCCTCTTTCTCCCCTTGATCTTCCCTTCTCTCCGCCACGTATCACGATCCCTTTTTCCGCATTTATGATAACAAAAAAAAGAAACTCCGTCAATCTTTGTGGCTTTTTTTGTAATTAAATACGTAATTTTATTTTTGACTGATCTGCAGCGTTTTATAGCCATGCCGGAAATACAGGATCTCCGCCGCACCGGTAATTGTCCACGAAACGATATACAGCAGATACAGTGACGTAATGGTATGGAAATACGCGAAAATCGTGTACACCCAGATCACACGGAACACGCAGGAACCGAGAATAATGATAAAAATATTCTTCACAGCGAGCCTTCATCGTTGTATTGCAGAATGGAAATCTGCTGATTGCGTTGATATACTCCTGGGATACTTCACGGTTTGGAATGGATACGTTTTCTTTTTCGTTATCGTATGTCAGATCTTTCATTACCTGTACCAGATTCTTTTCATCACGGAAGCGCACCTGACTGTACTGCTCTCTGAGATCAAAAATCAGATAGTCGTTCAGCATGCGCAGCATTTCGTCAATGCCGCTTGTTGCACTTAAAAATTCCTGCATATTGATTTTTATTACATCATACTGATTCCGATGTTTTTTATATGTTTCACTTCTGCCGATTTTTAAATTCTGAAATAGTGCATCGGTGTCTGTGCTTCTGTCATAATAAGCCGCCAGCATATCCGCTGCCATAGATTTTCCAAATCGTCTCGGACGGCTCACGCACAGATACCGCTGGAGTGTCCGCACACAGCGATTTGTTTTTCGTTTTTGAGCAGATTACATTCCCATCTTTTTCCAGTTTTTACTTGACTTTTCCTAGTTCTTCTTCTATAATCTTTTTGTAATGATAAATGTAATTTATTTCTGCGAACATTCTACATATTTTTCTTGCTGACTGCAGAAATACTTTCTGCCTGAAAAGGCACAGCATTTTGCAAGAGGGGAGTTTGTGATGGAACCGATTGCTTCTCCGACCCGGTCGGATTTGTTACAAAAGATAAATGAAAAAAAATATCGTGTCAATTCCGATTATCTGCTGCGTGAAATTGCAGGGGAATATGCGATTATTCCCGTTGGGACTGCCTGTCAGATTTCGAATGCAGTGATGGTTCCAAACGATACCGCTGCATTTCTCTGGAATGCTTTTCAGCAGCCACGTACCATTTCGGAAGTCGTTGCACAGGCGTTAGAGGAATATGAGGCTGCGGAAGATACGATTCAAAATTCTGCTTTAAATTTTGTGCATGATACTTTAAGGTATGCATTATTAGAGGAGGTTATATCGTTATGAAGAAAGAGTGGATGGAACCTGTTGTTGAGGTTCAGGAATTTGCTGCAAATGAATATGTGGCGGCCTGCGGGGATAGCGGGAAAGTTTATAAATTTGTCTGCGATGCTGGACAATACGGTCATAATTATAATGTTTATTATTATGATGGATCTGGGCAAAAAAAATATATCGCAAAAGAAGACTCATGGGGAGGCTGGGGCTCTCAAGCTCAATTTTCTGGATATCATCCTTGTAACAAGACTCATGAAGCGGAATCTGACAGTGGATTTATCAGTGGTTTTATAGATGACCAGTCTACCCGCAATGATGAAGCAACCCCCGTTGTCATCTGGACCGAAAATGGTACAAACGTTCATTGTACTACCAGATTAGACATCAATACTTGGGAAACCGCCAAATCCTGATTTTTCCACTAAATAATAATTTTTCAAACCACAGCAAAAGGATCGAACCCACTCGTTTCGATCCTTTACTATACCTATTAATAATTGGTTCATCAAACCACTTTTTTCGGAGGAACCTTTATGAACTACATGGACGACGCTTCCACCTTCGAGCGTTCTTTTCTCCAGAAAGCGCGCCAGCAGCACATTCCTATTACCGGCGCGCTTGAACTTCTGCCACTCTGCAATATGAACTGCGACATGTGTTATGTCCGTCTGTCCCATTCAGAAATGGAATGTCAGGGACAACTCCGCACAGTTGATGAATGGATTCTGCTTGCACAGCAGATGCAAAAAGCCGGTACACTTTTTCTTCTTCTGACCGGCGGTGAACCACTTCTCTTTCCTGATTTCAAAACACTATATCTTGAGCTTCGAAACATGGGTATGATTCTTACCATCAACACCAATGGAACCCTGCTGGGCGAATCCTGGGCTGATTTTTTTGCTGAGTACAGGCCGCGCCGCATTAACATCACGCTCTACGGTGCCGATGCCGCTTCCTATAACCGTCTCTGCCATTACCCCCAGGGCTTTGATCAGACCGTCCGCGCCATCCGTCTGCTCCGCGAACGAAACGTTGATGTCAAAATCAGCTGTAGCGTCACTAAAAAGAACGCGCATGATTTTCCAAAAATCTTTGTTCTCGGAGAAAAGCTTGAAGTCCCCGTTCATGCCGATCACTATATGATGCCCGCCGTCCGGGAACGCTCCCTTCCTTTTGATGCTCAGGTCCGCCTGAACCCGGAAGACGCCGCTGCGCTTGCCCTGCAGACACTGAAACTGCAGCTGACCAGCGATATTTTCCGGCAGTACGTTCATGAATCCATCCACCGCGTCAACAATCCGTCTTTTCCACGGGACAATGGTCATATCTCCTGTCTTGCCGGAAACTGCTCCTTCTTCATCAACTGGCAGGGCTTTCTTTTCCCCTGTGTGATGTTATCCGAAATCTCCGCCCCTGTTTTTGATCTTGGATTTATTTCCGCCTGGGAAAAAGTTTCCGCCGCTGCACAGAAGATTTCCCTAAGTTCCCAATGCTGTCAATGCCGTTTGCAACCGATATGCCGCACCTGCGTCGCAGCCGCGTTTTTAGAAACCAGTTCTTATCGGGGAATGCCTGGTTATCTCTGCCGCTATTCCGAGCATTACTATCACCTGCTGCTGGCAGAAGAAGCTTCTTTTTCCTCCATCGCCTTATAGTCTTTACATATGCTGAAAACGCCGGACAGATTTTTCTCTGCCCGGCATTTTCTATCTTCATGTTTATGATTCAAGCAGCTGCAATACCGCATCCAGCATAACTGTCTCACCTTTTTCCAGCTTTACCGCTTGACGCATCTCTCCATACACAACTTCCCCTTCATACGCCTGATCCGCCGTAACCGCACACCGTGTCAGTTTTCCATTCTCCCACGCAAGTGCAATCGATGCATTTCCAACCAGCCGCAGGCTTTCACTTCTCCATGATCCCACGCCTTCGGCAGCGCCGGAAGGAGAATGATTTTGTGTTCTCTGCTCTGCGCCATCGCGCGCTCCAGCTTTTCGGTAATCTTCTCTGCCTCTTCGATCACCAGAGTATGACCCATGGTATACACACGGCCGCCCGTTGCTTTTGCCGACAGGCACATGGCAAATTCCAGGGCATTTTTTCCTAGGTTTCCGCTCAGATAAATCGTGTGATCGTTGACCTTTCCTGTACGGTCAAAATATTTTGCACGGTTCAGCATCCCCTCAACCGACACTTTTCCCCTCGGTGCACGAAGATGCAGCACCATACAGTCCGCCGGTCTGGAAATGAAGCAGGTTCGGCAGATTTCCAGCGATCATCGCACCAAGCCGTCCATTCTGTCACCAAAAGAGGGAGGCAGACGATTCCACCTCCCTCTTCGTTTTTCAATTTCTATCTAATACTTAATACTCGACGTTCTCTTCATTTCCTTCTTTTCTGACCGTCAGAATCTCTGCCTCACGTCCTGTCAGCGCGCGGCTTCTTTCGCCCGGCTGCTGTCCACCGATGGAGATTTCATACTCGCCCGGCCGTACGACACATCCGCCGTCCTCTGTGATAACAGCAAAATCTCTTGCATGCAGTGTCACGGAAACCTCTTTTTCTTCTCCTGCCTGCAGTTCCACGCACGCGATGCCTTTTAACTGGAAGCCTGGCTCACCCGGCTGTGCGTGTTTGTATTTCACATAAACCTCTACGCTCTCATGCAGCGGATATGCACTCTCATTCTTCACCTTCGTGCACACGGTCACATCGTCGAGCACCGCGCTCGTCTCCTGCTCCGTTTTTGCGCCGCTGTAGGAAATTGTTCCATACGTCAGTCCATATCCAAATGGATACAGAATATTTTTATCAGTATAGCGGTAAGTTCGTCCTGCCATGCTGTAATCGGTGAACTCCGGCAGATTTTCTGTTCCCTGATAGAAAGTCACCGGCAGTTTTCCGTTCGGTGCATAATCGCCGAACAGCGCCTCTGCCACGGCTTTTCCGCCGCGCGCACCCGGATACCAGCTGTCAAGAATAGCCGGTACATGCTCCTCGGCCCAGGACAGGTCGATGGCACTTCCTGCCGAGAGAACGAGGACTACCGGTTTTCCAACCGCTGTGATTGTCTCAAGCAGTTCCTCCTGTAAGCCCGGCAGATTGAGACCCAGCTTATCGCCGCTCGCGTATTCGTTTCCGGCATCGCCTTCCTCGCCCTCAACAGTTGCATCAAGTCCAAGGCACAGAACGACAACGTCTGCGTGCTCAGCGGCAATGACAGCCTCTTTGAAACGGTCTTTGTCCTCGCCGAGTCCTTCGACTTTATTTTTATACAGATGGCAGCCCTCTGCGTATGTCACTCTCACATCATCACCGACATACTGCTGAATTCCTTCCAGCGGCGTGATGTATCTGGACGATGTTCCCTGATAGTTTCCAACCAGCGCTGCTCTCGAGTTCGCGTTCGGTCCGATCACGGCGATACTGCGGATCTTCTTCACATCGAGCGGCAGCATGTTGTTTTCATTTTTCAGCAGAACCATACTTCTTCTCGCTGCCTCGACGGACAGATCAACATGCTCCTTGCACTCGACTAGATCGTAGGACAGATCTTCGTACGGTGACGGATAGTCTTTCATCATACCGAGGCGGATGCGGATTTCCATCAGGCGCTCAACTGCCGCGGTGATTGCCTCTTCGGATACCAGGCCAGCCTCGTATGCTTTCGGCAGATGCAGGAAAGCAACGCCGCAGTTCAGGTCACAGCCGTTGTTGACGGCACGCGCTGCGGACTCCTCTACATTTTTGGTCACTCTGTGGTGCTCATGGAAATCTACGATTGCCCAGCAGTCGGAGACAACATGGCCTTCAAAGCCGAACTCATCGCGCAGGATGTCCTTTAACAATGTCTTGCTTCCGCATGCCGGTTCACCGTTGACACGGTTATACGCGCCCATGACTGCCTCGACTTTTGCATCCTTGACACAGCGTTTGAAGGCATACAGATAGGTGTCATACAGATCATGTTTGCTGACTCTTGCGTCAAACTCATGGCGGATCGCCTCTGGGCCGCTGTGGACGGCGAAATGTTTGGCACACGCCGCTGCCTTCGGGTGATCCGGGTCCGGTCCCTGTAATCCGCGGATGTAGGCGCATCCGAGCTCACCAGTCAGATACGGGTCCTCACCATATGTCTCATGGCCACGGCCCCATCTCGGATCACGGAAAATGTTGACGTTCGGTGCCCAGAAGGTCAGGCCTTTGTAGATGCCGCGGTCGCCTTTTCTCGAAAACTCGTTGAATTTTGCACGTCCCTCGGTAGAAACAACATCACCGATCTCCTGCAGCAGCTCTTTATCAAACGTTGCTGCAAGGCCAATAGCCTGCGGAAATACCGTTGCCACACCAGCTCTTGCCACGCCGTGCAGCGCTTCATTCCACCAGTTGTATGCCGGAATGCCAAGACGCTCGATCGCCGGTGACTGATAGACCATCTGGCTCATTTTTTCTTCCAGCGTCATCTGGGAAACCAGCTGTTTTGCATACTCTCTCGTCTCTTTACTCATAGGTAAAATCCTCCCGAAATTTGTTGCCTCTATTATATCGCCGCGTTTCCCGTTCGGCTAGTCAAGTATTGCTCTTTGCTTCTCATTTTATGCGATTTTTGCGAACAACACAGGGGAACATACGAGGAAATCGTGTATGCGTAACCATCCGATATACACGCAGAAACTCCCGGCAGAATTTCTCGTATAAGATCTTCCGTCGGGAGTTTCCCTTATCTATTCCTGTGAAATTTTATTTCTGATACTCTTCCTCGATATTTTTTACCGCACGGAGCTTGTTCGCGTATTCCAGAATCTCTTCTTTGGAATATTTCTGTTTCCGGCACCAGGTGAGGATTTCTTCTTTTACTTCCTCCGGCATCTTGTTGTTCATGCGCAGACAGTCACAGAAGGTTCTCTTCGGAGAATAATATTTGTAGGAACCAAACTCTGTCTTTTTCTCACAGATTTCACCCGGGACATCGGCATTCTGGAAATAAAAACGTCTGATTTCAAAATTTTCCAGATCCATTTTTTTTCGGTCTGTCCGTGCTGTTGCAACTGCAATCGTAGCCGGCTCTTCTTTCAGCATTCCGGCAAGCCATGCAGCACTGTCCATGCAGATGACTGCGCGTGGGTTTACTTTCGCAATTTCAATATATTGATAGTCTTCCGGTTTTTCATAACCACAGTCCTTGCACCAGTACCAGCCGCGTGCAAATCGTTCCAGACTTCCTTCCTCTTCCATTTCTGCCAGCTGCAGTACAGTCACCTGATGATCTCTGAGGTCTGCGAAGCTCATATATCCATGATGTTCTTTAAATAACGTCGTGATCTTCTGGTATGTTTTAAAAAGCATATTTTCTTTCCCCTTTCAGGATGTGATACATGTTTTTTCATCTATAGGCGTTTGCACATATAATATTCCAATTTTCATGGAATGGCAAGCACTAATTTGCAAAAACCATGTTTTTTCTCTGTTTTTTTCTTATTAGCTGCTGCTAACATATTTCTCTTTTTATCACTTATAAGTATACCTTTTTTACCTGAAATATGCAACCTGCTGATCCGCTTTTTCTGTTCTCATACCAGCAGAAAAAGACCGGATTTTTTACTTCTCATCCGGTCTTTTTCTCTTTCATTCTATCTTTTAACGTTTACCGTAAAACCTTTTTTCACTCTGCCGCTTCCAGAATTTCTTTTAATGCTTTGATATAAAGTTTACACTCCTCCATCGTTCCCACGCTCACACGGCTCATCTCAAAAGCGCCGATACGGATGCCCTTTTCCATCAGCTGTTCCTGAATCCAGGCAGGATCTTTTCCGGTATCGAAGTAGATGAAATTCGACTGGGACGGATAAACCCTGCAGCCAAGCGCTGCCATCTCTTTTTCCAGATATTCTCTTCCCTCCACGATTTTTGCTTTCTGCTCCTGATAATATTCCTGGTCTGCCAGGCCTGCCACTGCCGCTTTCTGGGCACAGACATTCAGGTTCCAGGAAGCGGAACATTTCCGCATGATTCCAATCAGCTCTTCGGAGCCCAGCGCATAGCCGACACGAAGGCCTGCCATCGCATAATATTTGGAAAAGGTACGGAGAACCAGAATCGGTTTTTCCGGATGCGCTTTCATATAATCAACCATACTGCAGCAGTCCGGCTCGGTGGCAAACTCCATGTATGCCTCATCCATCACCAGCAGAACGTCCTCCGGAAGGGTATCTGCGAATGCTTCCAGCTCCCCGATCGCACATACGTTCCGGTCGGGTTATTCGGATTGCAGATCACCACGATTTTTGTTTTTTCACCAATTTTTTCTTTCATGGCAGGGAGATTAAATTTCTGCTCTTCGGTAACCGGTACGGAAACCGGCACACCGCCGTTTAAGTATGCCATATCGGCAAATGCCCCGTAGGTCGGCGCGGAAAACAGCACCTCATCTCCCTCGTCCAGAAAGGTCAGTCCGATCATATCGATCATCGCACTCGATCCGGCGCCGGTCAGTACATTTTCTGCTTTTAATCCGTACTGCTCTGCCACCTTCTGTTTCAGCAGTACTGCCGCAAAGTCAGGATAAAAATGGCTTCCCGCCATAGAGTCCTCCAGTGCCGCCACTGCCTTCGGTGACATTCCGTAATTGTTTTCGTTTAATCCCATATGGATCAGTTTTGAGGTGTCCTTCGCAAATGCTTTCTGACGTTTGCTCGGCGGCATACTCTGTAATACGTGGCTGATGATTTTATTTACTTCCATATTCATTTCCTCCTGTTTTCACGGCTTCTATTGTTTTTTTTCCGGAAAATTACCGTTTTACGGCTCCCCTCGAAACAGCTGCTAAGCCATCTGCGGAGCCTTCCCGTTTTCCGATTTTTTGCTTAAGACTCAGAAGAGCTGTCTCCTAATACCAGATATTTGGTACGGATCATGTTTCTGGACGGGTCAATCTCAAAGTTTGTGATGTCGGTGCTTACCAGATAAATATTGGAAGAGTTCAGTACCGGTACGCCGAAGCAGTAGTCGTTTACCAGTACGCTCTCAGCCTGGTGCAGCAGCTCAAATCTGGCGGTCGGATCGCTTTCCTCATTCGACTGTGCCATCAGTTCGTCATACTCCGGGCAATTGGTCTTGTTATCGTTGTAGCTGTCGTTGGAACGATACATGGAAAGGAAGGTGAACGGATCGGTAAAGTCTGCAGTCCATCTCATGCGGGCAAGCTGGAAATCACCGGATCTTCTCTCTGCTACCTGTACCTGCTGCTCCTCTGCCTGAAGCTCCACCTCGATGCCAAGGTTTGTTTTCCACTGTGCCTGCAGGGCCTGTGCCATATCGCTGTCGAGCTGGAGGCTCGGGTATTTGTAGGTGATGGCCGGGAAGCCTTCTCCATCCGGGTAACCGGCCTCTGCCAGAAGCTCTTTTGCCTTGTCCGGATCAAAGCCGATCGGATCTTCCTCTGCTTCCTCTGCCCAGTCCTTGCCGCTTGCGGAGGATTTCAGATGTTTTGCTACGAAGAAATCACTTGCCTCATAAGAGGAACCGCACGCGGAAGCTACCTCATCGCGGTTGACTGCCATAGAGAACGCCTGGCGGACGCGGACATCGTCAAACGGTGCTTCATTTACATTAAACAATACGTAGTAGCTTGTCATGGCCGGAGAAGTAATCAGCTCATCGCTGTCTTTATACTCGTCCATAACAGTATAATCTGCTGAGATAAAGTTCAGCTCACCGGATTTATACGCATTGATGATGGACTGTGTATCGTCCATAACCATTTTTTTGATCGTATCGGTTTTAATCCGGTCTGCCTGAACGTAATTTTCATTTTTCTTATAAACGCTGTATTGGTTCGGTACATACTCTGCGAGGTAGTACGGTCCGCAGCTTACCAGCGCATCCATGTCATTTCCCATTGCCCAGTCGCCGTTGGTTTCGGTCTGAAGCTCGCGATGCGTCGGCATATAAACCGGAAGTACAAAAAGCTGTTCAAAGTAAGCGCATGGCTCCTTTAAGTTGAACACGATGGTCTTGTCATCGCCGGTGTCTACACCAAGACCGCTCTCATCGCCGGTTCCGTTGTACATTTCCTCAGCTCCCGCAATCGGGTAAAGCATTGAGGAATAACCACTCTTGCAGTTCGGATCCAGTGCGCGGACAATGGTATTTTTGAAATCGGCACTTGTCACATCGTCTCCGTTACTCCATTTTGCATCGCTGCGGAGGTGTACGGTGTACTGTGTCATATCCTCATTGACATCAACGCTTTCTGCCAGAATGTAATCCCAGGAACCGTCCTCTTTCATTTCCATGATCGGGGCCATACACACATCATCGTAGGACCACCACCATAAACCGCTCTCTCCTGCACTGTCCAGGCTTCCGGCCTCGGTATTCATTGTTGTCACAATCATATCGGAAGTACTGCCGCTTTTGCCTCCTCCGGAAGAGCTGCTGCTTCCTCCGCTGCTTCCGCATCCGGCAAGGGATCCTGCCAGAAGAACAGCCGCTGCCACTGTCGCTGTTGCTTTCCATAATTTTCTCATAATGTTCGCCTCCTTTTGCTGCTGATGCTTGTTTGAAACACAGCTCCGCTCCCCGGAACCTCTGTTCCCGAACCTGCCGCACCGGAATGGTTCTATTTTGCTCCGGCCAGCAGCGGTTCGATTGCCAGACCCTCCCTCTGTCTCAAATACCGCGGGGAATATAAGAAGCAAGCCACTTTCCTGCCCTCAATATCATACGTTGCCGGGCGGGCCTGGCTGCATTCTTCCATAGCGTAGGGGCACCTCGTGTGGAACGGGCATCCTTTCGGCGGATGGATCGGACTCGGGATTTCGCCTTCCAGCAGGATTCGTTTTCTGCTTCTTGCGGTCTTCGGATCCGGGATCGGCTCTGCAGAAAGCAGTGCCTTCGAATATGGGTGAAGCGGACGGCGGTAAACATCATTGGATTCTCCGATCTCTACCATGTGTCCCAGATACATGACACCGATCCGGTGGCTGATATGCTTTACCATGCCAAGATCGTGTGCGATAAAGAGATAGCTGATACCCTCTTTTTTCTGAATATCCTCCAAAAGGTTGATGACCTGTGCCTGGATGGAAACGTCGAGCGCCGAAATCGGTTCGTCGCAGACGATAAAGTCCGGTTCGAGTGCCAGCGTTCTCGCAATTCCGATTCGCTGTCTCTGGCCGCCGGAAAATTCATGCGGATATCTTCGGATGTGGTCCGGTTTTAATCCAACCGTTTCCAGCAGCTCCTGCACGCGTTTTTTTCGCTTTTTTTCATCGTACATGTGATGAATCACCATCGGCTCCTCAATAATCTCACCGACGGTAAAACGGGGATTTAAGGATGCATATGGATCCTGGAAGATCATCTGCAGCTTCTGCCGGTAGGGAAGCATCTTTTTCCGGGAAAGCCTGGAAATATCTTCTCCCTCGAAAACGATTTCGCCCTTTGTCGGCTCATAGATCCGTAAAATCGTGCGGCCAAGTGTACTTTTTCCACAGCCGGATTCTCCGACCAGTCCGAAGGTTTCCCCTTTTTTTACCTCGAAGGAAATACCATCTACGGCAATGACCTTCTGTGCTCCCTTCATTCCTCTGTTCACATCAAAGTATTTACACAGGTTTTTTACTTCCAGTACATTTTCACTCATTGGCAGCCGCCTCCTCCCCGGAAACTGTGATTTTTGTTTCATCCATACATTCCAGCCAGCATCTGCAGCAGTGCGTCTCGCTGTAGGTTGTCACCGGAGAGGCCTGTACCTCACAGATCTTCATAGTGTAAGGACAGCGGCTCATAAATGCGCAGCCCTTCGGAAGCTTTAAGAGGTCCGGCGGTGTTCCCGGAATCGGAACGAGCGGTTCGTCGTTATCCTTTGCCGAATTGTTGATACTGTTCAGAAGACCTTTCGTGTACGGATGATGCGGTTCGTAGAAAATCTCATCGACGGTTCCCTCTTCTACGATCTGTCCTGCGTACATAATGGCAATCCGGTCACACATAGAAGCGACAACGCCGAGGTCGTGGGTAATCATAATAACGGAGGTTCCTTTTTCCTTCGTCAGCTTTTTCAAAAGCTCCAGAATCTGTGCCTGTACGGTCACATCCAGTGCGGTTGTCGGCTCATCTGCGATAATCAGCTTCGGATCACACGCCAGCGCCGTCGCAATAATGATTCTCTGCCGCATGCCGCCGGAAAATTCAAATGGATACTGATCGAGCCGTTTTTCCGGACTTGGAATTCCGACCTGCCGCATCAGCTCAATGGCTTTCGCTTCCGCTTCTTTTTTAGAGCAATTCTGATGCTTTCGAATTCCCTCTGTCATCGGAATTCCGATTTTCAGGATCGGATTCAGAAATGTCATCGGATCCTGGAAAATCATGCCGATGCGGTTTCCGCGGATCTGCTGCATTTTCTTTTCATAAGCCCGTTTTTCTTTCCGGTCCTTCGTGTGCGGCGGAGAAATGTTTTCTCCGTCGAAAAGGATCTCTCCTTCTTCCACTCTGCCGTTCGATGCCAGAAGCCCCATCAGGGTCAGCATGCCGACACTTTTTCCGGAACCGGACTCGCCGACAATACCAAGTACCTCGCCCTCTTCCAGATGGTAGGAAACATCGCGGACTGCGCTGACGGTTCCCTGCTGCGTTTCAAATTTTGTTGTGAGATGGCTGATTTCGAGTAAACTCATACGCTTCACCCCCTGGTTTTCTTTGGATTAAAGGCATCGCCGATTCCCTCACCGAGAAAGTTCAGGGAAAAAATGGTGATACAGATGCAGATGGTCGGCAAAAGCAGCTGTCCCGGGTGCATGGTAAGCACCTGACGGGCATCTTGTGCCATGGAACCCCAGCTTGCCATCGGAGCGGAAATGCCGATTCCGATGAAGCTTAAGAAGGCTTCGGTGAAAATGGCATTCGGAACAAGGAAAGTAATCTGTACAATGATCGGTCCGATGGCATTGATCAGCAGGTGGCGGAACAAAATCCGCGCATCGCTTGCTCCGATGACGAGTGCTGCCATGGAAAACTCCTGCTCCTTTAAGGCGATCAGCTGGCCTCTTACCTGACGAGCCATGCCGATCCAGCCCGGAATGCAGATACCGATCAAAATGCTTCGTACATTCGATCCGAGAACCATCATGATCAGAATAACGTAGATCATAGATGGCATTGCGTAGATGATATCCACAATACGCATCACAAAGTTATCAAATTTTCCACCAATGTAGCCGCACAATCCACCGATCACCACACCGAGTACGGTGTTGATGACGGCTGCTCCGAAACCGATCGCCAGGCTGATACGGCTCCGTAGCAGAGTCTTGTAAATACATCACGGCCGAATTTGTCGGTTCCGAAAATGTGCTGTGCCGAAAAGCCTGCGTACTGATTGGCTGCGTCCTGTGCATCGTATGCGTAGGGGCTGATCATCGGCCCGAAAATGGAAACCACCGCCAGAAGGAGGATGACGACCAGTCCGAGGACTGCCATTGGATTTTTCTTAAATCTTCCCCATGCCGCTTTCCAGAAGCTTTTGCTCTCCACGGCAATAAACTCGCTGTTCTTTTTGGATGGATCAATCGGTGAAAACCAGTCCATAACAGTCACCTCCTAGTTTGTCAGTTTGATTCTCGGGTCAATGAGCGAACAAATGATATCCACTGCCAGGTTTGCAACGGTGATAATCACACCGATGAAAACACTGAAGCCAAGGACTACGGTGTAATCACGGTTCGTGATCGCATTCGTAAATTCACGTCCGATTCCGGGAATGGAAAAAATAGATTCTACAACAAAGCTTCCTGTGATCAGAAATGCGATGGCCGGTCCGAAATAGGTGACAACCGGGATCAGTGCATTTTTAAGGACGTGACGCGCGGTGATGTACAGATTGCTAAGTCCCTTCGCTCTTGCCATCGTTACGTAATCCATCTGAATCGCCTCGGAATACGTACTCTTGGTCAGTCTGGCAATCGAAGCGATCTGTCCGAATGACTGTGCTGCCACCGGAAGAATGTAGTTGGCCGGAGAACCAAGACCGACGATCGGGAGTACCGGCCACCAGACACCGAAAACCATCATCAGCAGGATCGCTGTGACGAATCCCGGGATACTGACTCCCAGCGTCGCAATTCCAAGCAAGGTATTTTTCACTGCCAGCCGCTTGCTCGTCGCCATCCAGATGCCCATCAGAATACCGATGAAAGCGGATACCGCGATAGAGAGAAGCCCGATGCTTAACGTATACGGAAATCCTCTTGCGATCAGTGTATTAACAGAAACGTTCTTTTTATAGGAAATGCCGAGATCCCCGTGCATCAGATTTTCCATGTAAAGGATATACTGTTTCCACATGGGTTCATCCAGTCCGTAGGTCGATTCAAGCTGTTCAATCGCGCTCTGGGAAAGATTATCTGCCTCGAACGGGCTGCCCGGCATAATCCGAATCAGGAAAAAGGTAATGGTGATCAGTGCCCAGATCGTCACCACTCCGATGAATAAACGTTTTATGATGTATCTTACCATGCAGCATTCCTCCCGTTCCGGCTTTTTTAGCTCAGAAGAGGCAGCCGAACGATCTGTTCTGGCTGCCTCTTTGCACCTTTTTACTGTCTTTTGTTTTTATAATGCTTCCTCGCCGCGCTGGCCGGTACGAACCCGGATGACATCTGCCACTTTCTCGACAAAAATCTTTCCGTCTCCGATATTTCCGGTACACAGCTTCTTTTCCAGGAAGCCTTTTAATACTTCAATTGTCTTATCGTCACCGACGGTCTCGAATTTGCATTTCATCAGTACATTCGGTCCGCTCATGGTTCCGCGGTACATCACCCGGTAACCCTTCTGGTTTCCATATCCGGTGATATCCGTTTCCATCACGCCGTACACGGCACACGATTCCATGATGTCGATGACATCCTCCCGGTTCGCGGGTTTGACAATAACTGTCAGCTTTTTCATATCCGCACCACCTTTTTATTGATCCTTTTTCATCGATTCTTTTTATTTGTCATTGTGGAAGTGGAAGTTTGCATAAGCGCTGCATCCGTGCTCGTGCATATCCAGTCCGTCGATCTCTTCCTTCTCGGTTACGCGAAGTCCGATGGTCTTTTTCAGGACGAAGAACAGGATAAAAGCCAGGATCAGGGTATATGCTGCAACTGCTACAAAACCGATCAGCTGGGTGATAAAGCTGCATCCCTCGCCGAAAATACCGGTAAATAAGGTTCCGAGTGCTCCACAGACACCGTGTACACTGATTGCACCAACCGGGTCATCGATTTTTACGACTTTATCAAAGAATTCAACCGCAAATACAACAACGACACCTGCAACTGCTCCAATGAACAGTGCCTCGTAGTCGTTCACTACATCACAGCTTGCTGTAATAGCTACCAGTCCGGCCAGTGCGCCGTTCATTGTCATACTGATATCCGGTTTTCCATAACGTACCCAGGTAACAATCAGGGTAACAAGTGTTGCTGCTGCTGCGAGGTTTGTGGTCATGGCAATGTCGCCAAGATTGTAGGTTGCTGCTGTGGTCGATCCACAGTTAAATCCGAACCAGCAGAACCAGAGGATAAAGACGCCAAGTGCTCCAAGCGGAAGGTTATGACCAGGAATAGCAACCGGTTTTCCCTCTTTTGTGTATTTTCCGATACGAGGTCCGACCATTTTTGCACCGGCAAGGGCACACAGACCGCCGACCATATGAACTGCCGTAGATCCTGCAAAATCATGGAACCCGATCTGGCTTAACCAGCCGCCGCCCCAGATCCAGTGTCCGGTGATCGGATAAATGAAAACGCTGATGGCTGCGGAGTAAATCAAATAAGAGATGAATTTGGTTCTCTCTGCCATAGCACCTGATACAATCGTGGCCGATGTTGCACAGAACACAGTCTGGAAAATCATAAATACGCCGATCGGCAGTCCGTTGAACATGCCATCTGCATCTGCCAGCGATTTCGGATGAAAGAAACCTGCTGTTCCGATAAAGGCATTGCTTCCTCCGAACATCAGCGCAAATCCGATGATAAAGAAGAAAATAGAGCCGAGCACGAAATCCATCATGTTCTTCATCAGAATGTTTCCGGAGTTTTTCGCTCTTGTAAATCCTGTCTCCACCATGGCAAATCCGGCCTGCATAAAATACACCAGAAAGGCTCCGACCATGGTCCATACGATATTGAGTAATACCTGTGTGTTTTCCATAATAAGTTCCTCCTCATTCTCATCTCTTACCTGTTCCCGTCTGCAGATCTTCTGAAACGGTAACTTTAAGATTTTTTAAAGTGCCTGTTCGCCGTGCTCACCCGTTCGGATCCGCACTGCATCTTCGACATCGTAAACGAAAATTTTTCCATCGCCGTAGTTTCCGGTTGACAGGTTTTTTACAACAAAATCAACGATTTTCGGAACCTTGTCATCCTCCACAACGGTTTCCACTTTAACCTTCGGAAGCATTTTGGCCACGATTTCCGCTCCGCGGTACATCTGACGATATCCCTTCTGGTTTCCATATCCAAGGATATTCGTGATCATCATACCGTTTGCCTTCTGCTCCTCGAGGAGTAGCTCCAGGTTTTCAAGGCTCTCCGGACGAATTACAATTTCCAGCTTTTTCATGATTTTCCCTCCCTTTCCGAACCGGCTCCTGTACAGCTTCTGATTTTTCCGGCTGCGGATTTCTTTTTTATCCGCCTTCCCGGTTTTCTCTTCCATTCATTTACCGGCTCTGCTGCTTCTATATAGAAATCTGTTTTCTGACAGATTTTCTAACCTCTTCTTTCATGCCCGGACTGTTCCGCAGCTCTGCTGTTTTTACAGTTGTTTTTACAGTCGTTTTTTTGCAGCTGTTTTCACAATCCGCTGTTTTTAATTAATCACACTCGTCGGCATTCCCTCCAGGTAAGACCGGAAGTTTTTCACCGCCAGATCTACTGCGCGGAGTCTTGCTGCCTTCGGCTGCCAGGCGATATGGGAAGTAATAAAGGTGTACGGCGACTGCATCAGCGGAATCTGATACTGCGGCGGCTCATTTGCGACAACATCGAGTCCTGCCATATAAACCTTTCTCGATTCCAGCGCCTCAAGAAGCGCCTCCTCATCGATGATGATGCCCCGCGCGGTGTTGATAATGATGACACCGTCCTTCATTTTGGCAAACGCTTCACGGTTCAGCAGATTTTCTGTTTCCTTTGTATGTGGACAGTGGATCGAGATTACATCCGACCGTTCGAAGATTTCTTCCATGCTGACCTGCTCGATGCCGTCATACTGCGGCCCCGCCTTTTTGTGACGGCTGTTTGCGATGACCTTCATGCCAAAGCCCTTTGCCATTCTTGCCGTCCAGAGGCCGATTGCGCCAAGTCCGATGATTCCCATCGTTTTCTGGTAGAGCTCAATCTGCGGCACGAACAGTTGATTGTAGCTTGCCTGCGGATTCGTTTCTTTTTCTTTCCAGTACCCTGTTTTGGTGTAATCGCTCTGTACCGTCACGTTATGACAGATGTTCATGAGCAGTGCCATCGCATACTGGGCAATGGTGACATCGCCGTAAATCGTATTCGTTATGGTCACGCCCCGGCGTCTTGTCATTTCCACATCGAAGTCTTCAAATCCATGTCCCAGCGTTGCGATATATTTCAGATTCGGATGCGCTTCAAAGAGCTTTTCGTTGATCACTCCTTTGTGGACCCAGATACCAAGTGCTGCGTCGGCGTTCCCGATCTGACTGCTGTAATCTTCGAGGTGTACCTCTTTTTCTCCTGATGGATGATACGGAACTTTCCAATCTGCGGTACGGTCTGCAGCATTTTGTTCCACTCTGCTTCTATTTCTTCGTACGTCAGATCGATGGTTCCCGGGTCTCCCTGAAAAACGACTACCTCATAGTTTTCTTCTTTCATACGCCTCGCCTCCTGTTGTACTTCTGTCTTTTTATGTTCCGATTTCAAGATGGATTTCCAGTATGCCGACAAGTTGATTCTTCTGTTTTTATTCTGCAAGAATTTCCTTTTCCTGTTGCCTTACAACGGATTTATTTTCCCATTTATGACCAAGATACCGGACAATGTAAAATCCTGCACGGACTACCCAGTCGAGGGTCTGTGCAATCCAGACACCAAGGAGTCCCACATGGAGGGAAACACCGATCAGATACGCCAGTGCAATTCGAACGAACCACATGGACAGGATGCTGACCGTCATCGTAAACTTGGCATCGCCGGCAGAACGCATCGTGTTCGGAAGGGTAAAGGCCAGCGGCCAGATCATCATACAGCAGATGCTGTGGTATCGAATCACAATCACTGCCATCCGGTAAGCGCCATCGGAAAGGTTATATGCTCCGGCGAACAGTGGTGCTGCTGCCAGAAGCAGGATATTCAGAATCCAAAGGAATGCGTAGGCTCCTGTGATCAGCTTCTTTGTATAGCTTCTCGCCTGCTTATAATCTCCCGCTCCGACACACTGGCCAACCACGGTTGTCATGGCAAGTCCCATCGCCGATCCCGGCATAAAAGCAAGCTGTTCCACGGTCATTGCACAGGCATTTGCTGCAATCGATGCTGTTCCAAATCCGGCAATCATGCTCTGGGTCAACAGCTTTCCGATCTGGAACATACTGTTTTCCAGTGCCTGCGGAACACCGATGGAAAAGATCTTTTTCATCATCTCCTTGTCCCATCCGGCCAGGGACCATTTCGTACAGTGGATCTCGTATTTTTCCTGATGCAGCAGTACAAGAATCACAATACTGGCAAAGGCTCTGGAAATCAAAGTGGAAAGTGCCACGCCTGCAACTCCCATGTCAAAGCCGAAAACAAAAACAGCATTTCCGATGATGTTCAGCGCATTCATCACGATGGAAGTAACCATTGAAATATTTGAGTTTCCCATAACCCGGAAAAGCGCCGCCCCCGCATTGTAGATTCCAAGAAACGGAAACGAAAGCGATGTAATGAAGAAGTATTCCACCGCGTAGGCCATAACCTGCTCTTCCACCGATCCGTAGACTACCCGGAGAATCCAGCGGTTTCCGAAAAAGGAAATGCCGCAGATGACAAGTGCAATCAGTCCGCAGATCATAACGAGCTGTTCGGCTGCGTGACACGCTGTTTTCTTATCCCCGCTTCCGAGGAACTGGGCTCCGACAACGGAACCGCCGCTTGCCATCGATGTGAAAATCACGATCAGCAGTACACAGATCGTATTGACAAGTGAGATTCCGGAAACAGCCGTTTCACCGGCTCCGGATACCATCACCATGTCTGCCATACCGACGGTAACGGCCAGCACCTGTTCCACAATCAAGGGAACGATCAGCCGGACCAGACGCTTTCGGTCAAATAAGACGTTTGTGTTTTCCATCGGACTTTCTCCTTTCCGGTTCTGCATTTTTTCTGTCCTGTTTCTGACAAAATCAAATCTGGTTTTCAGAAGCAGTCCCTGATACCTTTGATAACAAAAAACGACCTGGAAGTCTTCCTTCCAGATCGCCCCGTTGCGAACTTTTTACTGCCATTTGCAGGTATCCTTTGGATGGAAAAACGCGGCACAAAGCTTTCCCTTCGTACCGCGCCTTCGCGAATCCATTACTTATATGGAGTTTATCTTGAAAAACAGACAGATCATTTTCTGGTTTCCTGAGAGTGTTTTCCGGGAGAAATTTAAACCTGGGAGAAAGGGAAGAAATAAAAAAACGGAGAGATTCTTTTTTCAGAACCGCTCCGTTGCGTTGTCTTTATTTTGTTCCATTGCTCTGCTGTTTTTCAACATAGGCACATTCTAACGGAATTCCCGCTTTTTGTCAATCCTTAAATTTTTCGATGATTTCCGGTCTTTTTCGTCAGTTCTGTCAATTCTATACAATTTCGCCGATATTTTTTCAGTCATTTCTGAACATTTTTCTCATGAACCTTTGAGATTTCTTTGTTTTCTTTTAAAATCGCGGAAAAACTCCGGTAAAATTCTGTGAAAATTCAGAGCGAACGCCAGACTTTGCTTTCATCAAATATCCGCCACCTGTCCGGCGCCTGTTTGAAAAAGACTCCGGTATATCAGATCCAGTCAAAATCTCCGCCGGTAATCGCAAGACTTAAGAGTGCATCCATCTTTTCCACTTCCTCTTCGCCCTCAATTCTTTGCAGCAGCACTGCGGTATCCAGCACATCCTCCAAAGATTCGCCAGGTCCGATCTCATAATCCACCTCTGCCTCGCAGTCCGGGCATGGGATTTTTTCCATCGTCTGAAGGGATAAAAAGCGGTTGCCGCATTTCTTGCATTCATAATAACCACATGTTTTGGTTCCGTCTGGTACGTAATACATAGATTCGTTTCCTCCTATCCATTTTCCGTTTCTTATTCTACCATACTTACCTTGCCAAAACCAGCCATCTGAAAAAGAATCGTTTTTGTAAAAAACAACTCGTAAACACATGCGTACAAGTATTACACTGATTCTTGAAAGAAAAATGCCTTTTCAAAATATAATTTATTTTCAACAACGTTGTTGTACCAATTTATTTTCAGGAGGATATGACGATGCTTTTAAATAAAAAGGACGCTGTATGCTCTCGTTTCTTTCGAGGCTGCAGCGTCTTTTCTGCTTTCACGGCTCGCGCAGACCGCAGGGCAGTCAAACAGATTTTTCAGCAGACATAGTTTAAGCCCGATCGATTTATTTTTTTCTCGACCGGGCTTTAATGAATTTCCAGTAATTTCATTTTATACACCTGCTGCTTTCATTGATTTCGGGGTATTTCGTTATGTTCCTTTTGGACCGTACCTCCTGGATTTTTTTGTTTTTTATTTTTTCCCTATGGGCCTCTGCCTTTCATTGGAATCATCTCCTTTAGGTTCTATATGTAAACTCTTCAGAGATTTTTTTGATGTTCAGATTAACTATGCCATTGGACTGTACCTCTTACTTTCTTAGATTTCGTTTTGATGTTTCTTTTTCGTCTTGATGTTTCTTTCTTGTTTTTATTTTTGTTCTCTTTTCTTTTGTTGATCTTATATTAACTCATCTTCTCTGTTTTGTCAATACTTTCTTTTAATTTATTTTGTATTTTATTATTTTCAGAATATTGTGACATTAAAATCGAAAGATCAGAAACCTGATGCAGTCTCACTTACAAAGAGGCGGCCGCAGGCTTTCGCAAAATTCAACCCCCGGCTTTTTTTGACCCACCGCAGGGCGATCCTGCTCCCTCCGGAACTCCACAGAATCTTCTTTCCAAAAGAGGAGAACGAAAGACTCCGCTGTCTTTGCCTTTCGCAAAGTCCAGCGGAGCATTTTTCCCATATTCTTTCTTCTCTTCTTAATTTCTTATTTGCAGAGTTCCTCGGCCAGTGCCTCGATCTCTTTTACGTTCTCTTCCTTCACAGCGGACATTACTTTTACATTATTCTCTGTCCAGGTGATATTTTTGCTCTTCTCAAACATACCTTTCATCACTTTCGCTGCGGTCGGTGCCCAGCTTCCGTTTTCGATCAGACCGATGGTGCGGTTCTGGAAGCTGCGCTCTGTCAGACGGTTGATGAAATCCTGCATGAACGGGTAAATGCCTGCATTGTAGGTCAGGGTTGCGAGAACCAGCTTACTGTAACGGAAAGCATCCGCTACGGCAGCAGACATATCGTCTCTTGCCAGATCGTAAACAACGACCTTCGGGCATCCTTTTTCTTTCAGCTTATCTGCAAGCAATTCGGCAGCTTTTTTTGTATTGCCGTAAACAGAAGTATAGGCAACCACAACACCTTCTTCTTCCGGGCGGTAGGAAGACCAGATATCGTATTTTTCAATGTAGTGGCCAAGATTTTCCGTCAGAACCGGACCGTGCAGGGAACAGATTTTCCGGATATCCAGCGTACCTGCTACTTTCAGGAGCTTCTGTACCTGCAAACCGTATTTTCCGACAATACCGATAAAATAACGGCGTGCTTCGTCATCCCATGGTTCCTCGCGGTCGAGTGCACCGAATTTTCCAAAACCGTCTGCTGCGAACAGAACCTTGTCCGTGCTGTCGTATGTAACCATAACCTCCGGCCAGTGTACCATCGGAGCGAACACGAAGGTCAGAACGTGTTTTCCGAGCGTAAGGGACTCACCGTCCTTTACTTCCAGTTTCCTTCCGGCGAGATCCATCTTTGGGAAAAAGTTTTTCATCATGGCAAAGGTTTTTGTGTTTGCAACAACGGTTGCTTCCGGATATGCTTTTACGAAGTTTTCAATATTCGCAGAGTGATCCGGCTCCATATGCTGTACGATCAGGTAATCCGGTTTTCTGCCATCCAGTGCTTTCGCAACATTTGCCAGCCATTCATCCGCAAAGTTTGCATCTACGGTATCCATAACTGCCGTTTTTTCATCGAGAATTACGTAAGAATTATATGCCATGCCGTTCGGCACTTTGTACTGACCTTCAAACAGGTCTACCTGATGATCGTTAACTCCCGCGTAGATAATATCCTCTGTAATTTTCATAAAAATCCATATCCTTTCCATCTTGTTTTTTCCTGCCCGGAACCTGCTCCGAACCGTATATTTTTATATTATCCTATGATGGAGGAAAAAGCAAGGAAAAAGCAAGTAAAAATAGTAAAGATTACTATTTTTACTTGCTTTTCTCCGTTCACACACACGATATCCCTTTTCCACAGCTTGCAAATCATCACAATACTTCTATTTTACAGGCATGTTCTTTTGTTTCTTTATCATAACTGATTCCAACCGCCAGTCGCAAAAGCAAGTGCAGAAAGATTCCGAGCGTACATGCTGATACTATGAGTATAGTCTTTTTCTGTGGGAGGCGCAAGAATGGAATCCCGTTTCTCACTTCTTATTTATTTTCCGGGAAAACAATCTCTTTCTCTGGTACGCCTTCTGATTTGATGACGTAGCCGTCAACATCATCAAAATGAATCTTGTACTGATATTCGCTTTCACGTCCCTCTTTTGAGTCATCGACATCAGCGTAATAGGTAAGGCGAATTTCGAAAGTATTTTTGTTTCCTTCGCGCCAGGACTCATCGCCGATCAGCCAGTCGTTTTCGAGGTTTTTGTTTCTTTTCAGCAGCACCTCGGCGTACTGCTGTGCGCCCCTCCAGATTCCTGTGTTTTTGTACCGGTTCTGCATGGTGTTCTGATACTGCCACAGTGTTACAAACATGATCGTCGCCATAATTGCCGTGAAAAGAACGGTTTTGTATTTCTTTTCTTTTTTCTGTCTCTGCCGGCGGATACATCGAATGGTTCCGATCATCATCATTGCCAGAACAAACAGATACCACAGGGTCCAGAAGATCTGCTCTTTTCGTTCCAGACCGCCGGGAATGAATTCTGCCAGCTGATCGCCCCAGACGAAATTTACCAGGGATGCCAGAATGCCGATAGACAGAATGGATGCTGCCCCATAGACTTTCCGGCTTTCTTCATCATCGAGGTTCTGGAAGAAATACCACAGCGATACAAACGCTGCTGCCACCAGACCGCCTAGAATCAGGCCGCCGCCCACGTTTACGATCTTTGCCGCCCACGCTGCCGCTGCCACACCGATCACCAGAAATCCCGCGATCACGTTTGCGTTCCGGTCCTGTTTTTTCTGCTGCCTTGAAATGTCACCTGCGTTCTGCAGCATTTCGGCCACCTCCTTCTGAGTATACTGAATTTCCGGCGCCGCCTCTTCCTTCGCCTTCTCCTGCCGTTCGGAGCGCATCAGTTCCAGCACAGAAATCCCAAGTGCCTGAGCCAGCGGCTCAATCGTCTGGATATCGGGAAAGCCAAGTCCCCGCTCCCACCGGCTGACGGCTTTATCCGTCACATGAATCTTTTCCGCAAGCTCTGCCTGCGTCATCTTTTTCTCTTTTCGCATTCCGGCAATAAACCGCCCGAACTCTTTCGCTTCCACGTCGTGTCCCTTCCTCCTGCTGTTCCCGCACCGTCTCATGTTGCCCAGCGGAGCGTTTTTACAGTCTCAGAATAGGCGAAAATAGGCTGTTTTGTCAATCTACGAATCCTTTACCTGCGTTTTTACGCAAAAAAATCCCCGATTCGGCACAAAAGTGCCAAATCGGGGATCTTGTATTTTCCTGTATTTACAGCCCGATCATATTTGCAAACAATACGATCAGCGGAATAGCAATGATGGTTCTCTCCAGAAAGATCACCAGCAGTTTCCAGAAAGTGAACCTCACATGACTAAAGTCACGTGCTTCAAACCGCTTTAGGCGGCAGACAAAATATCGGCGGATACGCCTGTTTCTTAGATCTTGCGCGGATACGCGCTTCTTCCATGCCGGATACGGCAGGTCTCCACATAACAGGTAGTCCAC
>NZ_QUED01000049.1:0-6357 GCF_003477865.1 Blautia sp. AF34-10 | reverse complement strand
TGAGAATGATGTAAAAATGTATGGTACTCAAACACGAATGATGTAAAAATGTATGGTACTCAAACACGATTTGAGCGCGTAAATGACAGCTTCTAGTTTGAGAATGATGTAAAAATGTATGGTACTCAAACCGCTCGCTGCTCACTATCCATCACCGCCTGTTTGAGAATGATGTAAAAATGTATGGTACTCAAACTTTCCACCTCCCCTAAATCTGTAAGTAATGGTTTGAGAATGATGTAAAAATGTATAGTACTCAAACATTTTCAGGGCAAATTCTGCTAAATCGTACGTTTGAGAATGATGTAAAATTTATTTTTGTGAACAACAAGAATAGATAATTCAAAATGAAATATTCAGAAGACAGTATGAAATCGACTTAATTGTCTTTTTCTTGCTGTCTTTTTCCTTGTCTCAAAGCGCCGCACCATGTATAATAAAACCACAAGAATTTCATTTCATAGTTTTTACAGGAGGAACCTGAATCATGATCCTTGCAATAGACATCGGCAACACGAACATCGTCCTTGGGTGTGTGGAAGGGAAAAAAACATACTTTATCGAAAGACTCTCCACGGACAAGGCAAAAACAGAGCTGGAATACGCAGTCAGCCTGAAAAATGTACTGGAACTGTATGAGATTCCGGTGGAGCAGATCGAAGGAGGTATCATCTCTTCCGTTGTTCCGCAGGTGACAGAGCTCTGCCGGAGTGCGGCAGAAAAAGTGATTAAAAAGCCGGTCAAAGTTGTCGGCCCCGGTGTGAAGACCGGACTTAATATCAAACTGGACGACCCCGCAACGGCAGGAAGCGATCTTGTTGTTGTAGCAGTAGCAGCGCTGAATGAATACACATGTCCGCAGATTGTTATCGATATGGGAACTGCCACGACGATGAGTGTACTTGATCAGAAAGGAAGCTTCATCGGAGGCGTGATTCTTCCGGGACTTCGTACTTCGCTGGATGCTCTCGTATCAAATGCCGCGCAGCTTAGCCAGACCAGTCTGACAGCACCGAAAAAAGTCATTGGCAAAAATACGCTGGACTGTATGAAAGGCGGTATGATTTATGGAAACGCTGCCAGCATCGACGGCATGATCGAACGGATGGAAGAAGAACTTGGCTGCAAATGCACGATTGTGGCTACCGGAGGTCTGGCGAAAGCTGTGATTCCGCACTGCAGACATGACATCATCATCGATGAGAATCTGCTCCTGAAAGGTCTTCAGATCATCTACGAGAAAAACAGGTAGGGAAACCGTTTGTTGACAAAGTTTGCGAATTGTTATAACATATGTATAACAAAACGATACGAGAAAGCAGGGTGTAACTATGTATTATGAGACAATACAGATCGATTTCAACAGCGATGAAGCGATCTATATCCAGCTGAGAAATCAGATTATTCTGGGTATTGCCACTTCCAGAATTCAGGAAGGAGATACTCTACCTTCGGTAAGACAGCTCGCAGACAATATCGGAATCAACATGCATACCGTAAATAAGGCCTACAGCGTACTCCGGCAGGAGGGGCTTCTTTCGATTGACCGAAGAAAAGGAGCCGTTATCTCTATCGATGCGGATAAACTGTATGCCATGCAGGAACTGCGCGAAGATCTGCAGGTGATTCTTGCAAAAGCCGTCTGCAAAAATATATCAAAAGAAGAAGTACATCAGCTTGTAGATGAAATTTACAGCAATTACGCAGACGAAACATGAAGGAGACAATAGTATTATGAGAGAAGGATATACCAGTCAGGCAAAAAAAGCACTGGCATATGCGGTTAGGACAGCTGAAAAATGTGGACATAATTACGTAGGAACCGAACACCTTCTGATCGGACTTCTGAACGTGGAGGATGGCACAGCAGGCATGGTGCTTTCTGAGTTTCACGTAGATGCCGGACAGCTTACCGAACTGATTGACCGTCTGATTGCACCAGGCGGAAACACCGTGACCGAATCCCGACCGGGCTATACTCCGCGGGTACGCAGAGTGCTTGAAAATGCAGAAGCGGAGGCAGCGCGTTTTAAGAGCAGAGCTGTGGGAACCGAGCATTTGCTGATCGCAATCTTAAAAGAAAGTGACTGTGTTGCTACCCGTTTGCTTTTTACCATGGGGATCAACATTCAGAAACTATATGGAGCAATCCTTACTGCCATGGGCGAGGCACCGCTGCAGGGCGGTGCAAGCGGAAATGCAAATACCGGCCGCGGACCGCAGACAAGAGGTGGAGCGCAGACCAGCGAAACGCCGGCACTGGACCAGTACAGCCGGGATCTGACTGAGCTTGCGCGCGAAGGAAAACTCGATCCGGTTGTCGGCCGTGGGCAGGAAATTGAGCGTGTCATTCAGATCTTAAGTCGCCGGACAAAAAACAACCCGTGTCTGATCGGAGAGCCGGGTGTCGGAAAAACGGCGATTGCGGAAGGTCTGGCGCAGCGGATTGCCCTTGGCATTGTGCCGGAAACGATCCGCGATAAGCGAGTTGTTGTCCTTGACCTTTCCGGAATGGTAGCCGGAAGCAAATACCGCGGTGAGTTCGAAGAGCGTATCAAACGTGTCGTCAAAGAAGTGACGGACAATGAAAATATTCTGCTGTTCATCGATGAACTTCACACCATCATCGGGGCCGGCGGTGCAGAGGGAGCACTCGATGCATCCAATATCTTAAAACCGTCCCTTTCCCGCGGAGAAATTCAGCTCATCGGTGCAACCACGCTCGAAGAATACCGTAAATACATCGAAAAAGATGCCGCATTGGAGCGCCGTTTCCAGCCGGTCAAAGTAGAAGAACCGACGGAAAGCGAAGCACTTGATATCTTAAAAGGCCTGCGCCCATACTACGAACGCCACCACGGCGTGGAAATCACCGATGAAGCACTGGAAGCAGCCGTAAAAATGAGCGTCCGCTACATCAACGACCGTTTCCTGCCGGATAAAGCCATCGATCTGATCGATGAGGCATCCGCAGGCGTACAGCTCGCCGGCTACCAGGTGCCGGACAACATGGCAAAAGAGGAGCAGACACTGTTCGAAGTACAGAAAGAAAAAGAATCCGCGATCAGTGCCGGCGATTTTGAGCAGGCAAAAGAACTGCAGGCGCGCCAGCAGGAGCTCGAAAAAGATCTGGAGCAGATCCGAAAACGCTTTGAACGCCGTTGCAAAAACAAAAAACTGCAGGTAACAGAAGAAGAAATCGCAAAAACCGTATCCACCTGGACGAAAATTCCGGTACAGCGTCTCGCGGAAGGAGAATCGAAACGTCTGGCAAGACTGGAGCAGACACTCCATAAACGCGTTGTCGGCCAGGAAGAAGCCGTGACAGCTGTGGCAAAAGCCGTAAAACGAGGCAGAGTCGGATTAAAAGACCCGAACCGTCCGACAGGATCCTTCCTGTTTCTTGGACCGACCGGTGTCGGAAAAACAGAACTTTCCAAAGCACTCGCCGAGGCAGTTTTCGGTACAGAGCAGGCCCTGATCCGCGTCGACATGTCGGAGTACATGGAGAAACACAGCGTCTCCAAACTGATCGGATCCCCTCCGGGATACGTCGGCTACGAGGAAGGCGGCCAGCTCTCCGAAAAAGTGCGCCGCAACCCGTACAGTGTGATCCTGTTTGACGAGATCGAAAAAGCGCACCCGGATGTCTTCAACATTCTGCTGCAGGTGCTTGATGATGGCCATATCACCGACGCGCAGGGCAGAAAAGTTGATTTCAAACAGACCTGCATTATCATGACATCCAATGCCGGAGCACAGAACATTGTAGCGCCGAAACGCCTTGGATTCCTTTCGACAGAAGATGAGCGGAAAGACTACGAATACATGAAGGGCCAGGTGATGGAAGAAGTCAAACGGATGTTTAAGCCGGAATTCCTGAACCGAATCGACGAGATATTGTATTCCATCAGCTTACCAAGGCGGATATGAAGAAGATTCTGCAGATTCTGCTCAAAGATCTGGAGCGCCGCTGCAAGGAGCAGATGGACATTGAATTGAAAGTCCGTGACACCGTGAAAGAATATCTCGTGGAAAACAGCTTCGACAGCAAGTACGGTGCCCGCCCGTTAAAACGCGCGATCCAGAGCAAAATTGAGGATCCGCTCGCAGAAGCCATCCTGAACGGAGAAGTGAAAAAAGGCGATACCGTTGCGGCTGGAATGAATAAGAAAGAGATTACATTTAAGGTTCTTGAGAAAAAATAATATAAAATTCCATAAATTATATGGTAAAATCTTTTTGATTATGGTATGATTTTCACAAAGAAACGAAACACCACAAAAGACAAGACCAGGAGGGCATTTACAAATGTCAGTAGTAAAAGAATTAATCCGCACAGAGGCAGACGGAGGCATCAGCTTCGGAGATTATGAGCTTGCGGCAAAGGCAAAAAAATCTGATTTTGAGCACAGAGGAGATCTGTATAAAGTAAAAACCTTTAAGGAAATCACAAAGCTGGAGAGAAACGGACTGTTCGTATACGAATCCGTTCCGGGAACCGCAGTTACCGATCTGAACGTATTCGACGACGGCATGACCTTCAAAGTAGAAGGACCGGAGGATGCACAGATCACCGTTGAAATGGAAGCAGAGACCGAATACAAGGTGCTGCTCGACGGCGTAAACGTTGGCCACATGACCACAAATCTCGGCGGAAAACTTTCCTTCAGCGTAGAGCTGGAAAAAGCAGAGGATGTAGCAGTAGAAATCGTAAAAGCATGATGAAATAAGAAAAGAAGGCTGTCGCAGAACGTGTGCGGCAGCTTTTTTTGACAATTATAAGGGAGACACAACTATGGCAAAAGCAAAAAAAACCGCCTTTTTCTGCCAGAACTGCGGATATGAGTCAGCAAAATGGATGGGCCAGTGTCCGGCGTGCAGAGAATGGAACACGTTTGTGGAGGAACCGACAGCGGCCAAAACACCGGCGGGAACGCAGGGGATCGGAAACCACAGCGCGGCGGGCAGAAAGCCGGTTCATCTGACGGAAATTTCAACAGGAAAAGAGGAGCGCATCCCGACGGGAATCGGAGAACTCGACCGGGTGCTCGGCGGAGGAATCGTGCCGGGTTCCCTGACACTGGTCGGCGGCGATCCGGGAATTGGAAAATCCACACTCCTTCTGCAGGTGTGCCGCATGCTGTCCACAGCAGGACATCAGGTTTTATATATTTCCGGTGAGGAGTCCCTGCGCCAGATCAAACTGCGCGCTGTGCGGATCGGAGAATTTAACGAAAATCTGTCCCTGCTCTGCGAGACGAATCTTGATATCATCCGCGCCGTCATGGAAAAAGAGAAGCCGGAGATGGCCGTCATCGACTCGATCCAGACCATGTACAACGAGGAGGTCAGCTCCGCGCCGGGCAGTGTATCCCAGGTCCGGGAATCGACGAATGTGCTGATGCAGATTGCAAAGGGAATGGGGATTTCGATCTTTATCGTCGGTCATGTGACAAAAGACGGTAATGTGGCCGGCCCGCGTGTGCTGGAACACATGGTAGATACCGTGCTGTACTTCGAGGGCGACCGTCATGCGTCTTACCGGATTCTGCGCGGCGTCAAAAACCGTTTTGGTTCTACAAATGAGATCGGCGTCTTCGAAATGCAGACAGAGGGACTCGTGGAAGTGAAAAATCCATCGGAGTACATGCTGAACGGACGGCCGGAGGGAGCTTCCGGTTCGGTTGTCGCATGCTCCATGGAGGGAACGCGCCCGATCCTGATCGAGATTCAGGCACTGGTCTGCCACAGTAATTTCGGAATCCCGCGCCGCACCGCAGCAGGATGCGATTTCAACCGTGTGAACCTGCTGATGGCAGTGCTGGAAAAACGCGCAAGAGTCAATCTTTCGACAAGCGATGCCTACGTCAACATCGCAGGCGGAATCAAGATGAATGAGCCGGCGATCGATCTTGGCATCGCACTTGCCGTCGTATCGAGCTACAAAGATCAGGTGATCGATGAGAAAACGGTCGTATTTGGCGAGGTCGGCTTAAGCGGTGAGGTCCGCGCCGTCAGCATGGCGGAACAGCGTGTACTGGAAGCAAAAAAACTGGGCTTCGAGCGGGTGATTTTACCTGCTGTCTGCATGAAGTCCGTGGAGAAAATCGGTGGAATCGCACTGATTCCGGTGGAAAATATTCAGGATGCGATTCTGCGCGTGGGGAAAAATTAGAAGGAAGTTGTGGAAAAAGGACCGGCGTGTGATGCGTACGGTCTTTTTTGAAAAATTCAGACAAAATATAAAATATGCAGAATTAACTATATTTTTCTAAAAATAAGAAAATTCGAAAAAAGGTGTTGACTTTTGCTTTGGGCGGTGTTATTATAACTAAGCTGTCAGCGAGAGCTGAT
>NZ_QUED01000048.1:0-6994 GCF_003477865.1 Blautia sp. AF34-10 | reverse complement strand
CCATGCAGCTCTGTGCGCTTATGCGGTATTAGCAGCCGTTTCCAGCTGTTATCCCCCGGTATGGGGCAGGTCACCCACGCGTTACTCACCCGTCCGCCGCTCAGTCAGTCAAGAATCAATCCGAAGAAATCAACTTAACTGCTTCGCTCGACTTGCATGTGTTAAGCACGCCGCCAGCGTTCATCCTGAGCCAGGATCAAACTCTCTGATAAAATGTGCGCGTTTAGAAATTCACGTGCTTGCACAGGCGAATTTTACGCGTTCATCTTGCAAGCTCCGCTTGCGAGATTTGTTCCAAGTTCAAAATCAACATACTAGCTAATTTATCCCTTTTACTGTTTTAAAGGATCTTTCGATCGTTTTGAATTACTTATTCAGAACTTTCGAGGATGTGTTTCACTGTTTAATTATCAAGGATCTCTGCCGTTCCGACTCGGATCAGCTCGTTTATTTTATCACAGAGCTTTTCATTTGTCAAGAACTTTTTTAATTAATTTTTTTGAAGCTCTTTCGAACTTCCTGAGAACGTTTTGTTCTCTGCCGTTCTCTCGATCAGCAACTCGTTTATTCTATCAAACTCATTTGCTTTTGTCAAGAACTTTTTTCAAGTTTTTTTGAAGTAGTTTTGCAACCCGCGGCAGCCACCCGGCTCCGAACTAGGTTTTTCTGTTTCAAAAGAACTCATTCACTGTAGCTCTCGCTGACAGCTTAGTTATAATAACACCCCCGAAAGCAAAAGTCAACACCTTTTTTCGAATTTTCTTATTTTTAGAAAAATACGGTCAATTCTGCATATTCAGTATTTTATCTGACTATTTCTTTTTTTACTCCATCATCAAAATCTTTTTCGGCTGATATCGTACAATCTGGTATACCATAACCATAGAAGAAGCCAGCACAACCCCCATTCCACAAAGATACAATATTATAATCTGCTGTGTCTTAATTGCAGCCTGCACACCGTTCGAAAGATCTACAGCTATTTTTATCACATTCGCCAAAGGATAAGAAAAAATTACCCCCGCTGTAATTGCCAGCAATACCGGGCAAAAAGATTCCATCAACATCTGCAGCATAATCCGCATCTTTGTTTCTCCAACAGAAAGAAGAATGCCAATCTCAAACATGCGATCCCGCAAATTCATAAGAATCAAAAAACTTAATGTGATAGTTCCAAGGATTACGGAAACTATCACCATGAGATTCGAAATCCCTGCCAGGCTCTTCAGGCTGTCGGCCACCGCTTTATAAGCTGAAACATTTACCGTATAGTCCATATCATATTCTTCTTTGATATATTCCGGCATTTTTTTCGCATCTTCAGCAAACGCTCTTCCTTCTTCCGGGTCCTTCAACTGCAATGTAATTTCTTTTACATTATCATTTTCATTCATCTCATAAACTGGTGTATCCAGGGTATAGATAGCATTTGCTGGGTTATTATATACCACATTTCCACTGTAAGCTGCCTCGTTCGTACTGTAAATACCACTGATTTTAAATGTATACCGCTCCTTTGTGTATGGTGAAAGAACAGCTATGGTATCTCCTATTCCCAGTCCATTCCGTTCCGCAATCCCATCACTGACTACCGCTTCTTCTGCATTCTGCGGTACATGTCCCGAAATCAGTGTAACTACAGAAGAAACAGAACTAAAATACTCGACAGGATCAGATGATCCCTCCACATAAATATTTTCTGTTCCATTTTCTTCCTGTCCGTCCATAATTTCAGCTGTAAAGTTATCCGCCAGAGCAGCTGTCACCGTATTACAGCTGCCAAACCGAATTCTTTCATCAGCGCAGAGTTCCAAATATTTTTGATGTGAAATCGAATTCACACCGCGCGGCTCTTCACTGTATATCTGACGCTCATTCGATACAAGCACGCTTCCTCCGATGCTCGTCCGAATCTCCCATATCCGTTCCCGACTTGCCGCGCGGATACATAAGCCAAACAGGATCAGGATGGATAAAATCAGGAAACTTAAAAACATCAGAATTGTATTTTTTTTATGATAAGAAATACTGCGAAATGCTCTTTTGATCCAGTTCATAAAAACTTTCCCTCCCCCTCATGTTTAATCCTGCAATTTTTTCTTTTCCAGCCGTACCACCACATCTGCCTCCGCGGCAAATGCTTCCGAATGTGTAACTGCTATTACACATTTCTTATCTTCATGAGCCAGCTCTTTGAAAATTTTCACAATGCCAGCCGCCGTATCAACGTCCAGATTTCCCGTCGGCTCATCCGCAAGAATCACCTCTGCATTTGTCGAAATCGCACGCGCAATCGCTACGCGCTGCTGTTCGCCTCCTGAAAGTTTATTGATATTGCGGTTCATCTGATCTTCTGTAATTCCCATTCGTGTCAGAAGTTCCCGCGCCCGTTCTTTTTTGTTTTTAATCGGATTTGACGTAATTTCCATTGCCGCCAGCACATTCTCCAGCGGGGTCAGATAAGGCAGCAGATTATACGCCTGAAACACAATTCCAATCTTGCTGTTTCGATATCTTGTATAGCCAATTTCCCGGATATCTTTTCCTTCAAAGCACACGCAGCCGCTCTTAGGTTCTTCCAGCGCACCCGCCAAAGTCAGCGTCGTTGTTTTCCCCGATCCAGAAGGACCAACAATCGTGTAAAGAGTACCCTTCTCAAATGAATAGCTGGCTTTATCCAAAATATCAATTCTCTTTCCGCCGCTCTCGTAAAAATAGCTTACCTCTTTTAATTCCAGTTCTGCCATATTGTTCCTTTCTACTATAATCTAGTCGCCTCTACATTTTTCCAGTTCTCACTTCCGTAAGAAACCCATCTTTTACCAAATATACTTTATCAAATTTTTCCAGTTTATCATAATGATGTGTAATAAAAATCACAGATTTTTCCGGCATTTCTTCTGTTATAATTTTATAAAGATATTCATTGGCTTCTACATCAAATCCACTGGACGCTTCATCAAAAAGCATAACCGGCGCATCTTTCAATAGTGCCCGTGCAACCACAAGCTTTTGTCTTTCTCCTCCTGAAAGAAATGCTCCATCATCTCCTATTTGTGTTTTTTCTTTTTCTGGAAAACGTTGCAAGTATTTTTTCACGCCACTTTTCCTTAGTACCTCATTCAGTTTTTGTCTGTCTGCTTTCCCCTCCAAATCTATATTCTGCACAATGTCCCCCAAAAACAACGCTGATTTCTGACTCACAACAGAAAAAAGGCTTCGGTATTCTGATAATTTTAGCACTTTTATATTTTCACCATTACATAAAATTTCTCCTTCTTCCGGTTCATAAAATCGTAATAGTAATTCCAAAATTGTTGATTTTCCACTTCCATTTTTTCCAATAATAGCCACTTTTTCTCCCGGCTCAAGTTTAAAAGATACTTTCTTTAACACTTCCCTATCCTTTGTATACTGAAATCTCACATTTTTAAATTCTAATATTGGCGAAATCTCTTTTTCCACTCTTTTACTTCCACTTCGTTCCTCTTCCATATTCAAAAATGTATAAAGTCGTTCAGCGGACGGTTTGACACTTGCAAAATGCATACGCAGATCAATTAAACTATTTACCGGTCTTGTAACATAACTAGAATAAGAAACAAAAGCAAAAACTGAACCTATGGAAATTTTTCCCACGAACACCAAATATCCACCAACTAAATAAATAAGAATTGTTACACCCCACTCTAAAACAGCATCCCCAAAAATATTCCATGTCTCAATCATGGTTCCTTTCATTTCAACCGCTAACGATTTACAAATCTGTTTTAAAAATTCGCATTTTCTTAATTCATATAGATTCCACAATTTAATTTCTTCCACAGTATTAATTGTATCGCCAAGCCATCCTCCAAATTGTTGCTCAACTTGAATATACATTTTCATGTTTTTCTCACGCTTTTTAGCAAGACATTTTACTAACACGTATTTCACTGGAATTACTATCACTACAATGCATAACAGTTCAGGACTCAACAGCATAAGTCCAGCAAGTCCACTAATTACACGAAAAACATACGAAAAGCTCATCACTACATATCTATCTGTCATAGACGCAACCTGAGATACATCGCATTGTAACATTTGCACTATTTCCATACTATTTTTCATTTGAAAATAATGTTTTTTTAAATGCAATAATTTTCGAAATACATTGCAATACAAGTTCTTATAGAATGAATTATGTATTTCTGCAAAAGTTTTTGCCTGCACAACTTCAATCATTAAATATACCAGCACACAAACAAATAAACCGGCTACTCCATTAACAATTTGGGGCATATTTTTTTCGAGTATTCCGATGTCTGTGATCTGTTTTATCAATAATGGTTGCAGAAATACAGTTACTGTAGAAACAATAGTGCTTATACTCAAAATACCTATTTCTTTTTTATATTTGAGTAACTCTTTTAAAAAATATAAACATTTATTATTCTCTATTATTTTCTTCATTGTTCACAAATATAATATTTTTAATCCTTTAAGCAAACACTGATTCCTATTAGTCCAACCATACACACCCCAAGAAATATGTCCATCCAGACTATTTTCCCACTTTGCTTTTCTCCACTCGAAGGAGCCTTAAAAAATACTTTTTCAAAGCCTGTATCATTTTTATCAAAATATTTTTGTCCTATAACCTCTTCTTTCGTTTCATTCTCCTTCTTCTCAAGCCAATACTGGATCGAAATTTCCTGCATTTCTTCACCACCATATTCGGCTCTTTGATTATCTTTTGCAAGTTCTTCCGCTATTTTTCCGCCAAAAATCTTCATCGCACTATCTTGACTTTCTTCATAGGGTTTTCCAGCTCCCAAAAATAAAAATTGTCCTACTTTCTCCACGCTATCTGGAATCCGTATTTTTGACAAAGAAGAGCAATACATAAAGGCATTATCACCAATGCTCTCTAAACCATCATAAAAATAAATCTGTGTGATTCTAGTTCCCTGAAATGCGCTTTTTCCTACCTTTTTTAGTGTTTTTGGCATTACAATGCTGATAAACCCAGCAGTTGTATCACTGTACTGACCATCTTCCGCAAAGGCAGATTCCCCGATTTCAACAATGCCTTCGGATATCTGCACTGCCCGAAGATCCGTTTTTCTCAAAAAGCAGGAATCTCCGATTCTCGTCACTTCTTTCCCACCTACTTCTTTCGGTGTGACAATCACGCTTTCCGTCCCGATATAGTTTCGTAAAGTTACAGTTTCATCTTCTTCCACGCTATACTGGTAATCTCCCTCTTGGAGCCAGTCTGCCTGTAGCGAAACCTGTGTCGTTCCAGATTCCACTGCAAAAACGTCTTCCCGCCATACCAGCACCAGAACCATCGCTACGATCATTATCATTCTTTTTTTCTTCATGAACACCTACTTTCTGTCCAGCAATATAGATGCCGGGCTTTCTCTAGTTATTTTGCCGACTTGCAGAATTAATATCAAAAGGAAAAGATCTAAAATACCAAGAATCATCCCCGTCATGATTTTCCAGTTCCACTCAATGGACAAATCCGTATCAACAGTTACTCCCGTTGATTCATACGCAGCTATTTCGCTTGTCGGGAGCGCGTTTTTAATATTTCCCGACAGATCTTCATTTTCCTGCTCCACTTTCTCAGCCTGATTCGAAATCATCCGATCTGCGAAATACTCTGCTGTTGGTGTCGCACACAGCGCCGCAAAACAGGCAATCAAAACCGGAACCAAATTCTCCAAAACGAACTGTCCTAAAATCCTTTTTCTGTGTTCCCCCATCGAAAGTAAAATTCCAATCTCACGTTTTCGCCCTTTGACTGACAGGCTGGTCAGAATGCCGAACAGTAAAATTCCGGCAGTCACAAATCCTACGATCATATATCCTATCAGACGATTCAATTTTTCAACAGGTTTCGCAACCATCTCATACCATTCCTTGTTTCGAATCAACTGATAGGACCATTCTCCAGATTCCAAATCCTGCTGTGATATTACCATTGGCTTTACGCTGGAACGTATTCCATTTTCATCGGTCTGTACAACATCATCCACACTTCCTATTTTTATTTTGTTTTTTGTTTCTTCTATGAATGGTTCAACTGATTTTGTATCTTTCAAATAGACCGTAACTGTATTAAATCCCACATTTTGAATTTTTAATGCTTTCATAGAATACTCGCAGAAAATATCCAGTGGAATAAAAATTAAATTATTGTGCCAGTCATTCACAACGGAATCGGACTGATAAACCTCTGGAGTTCTGTAAATGCCTCGAATTTTGAAACTAATTTCTTCCGGGGCACTTACTTTATAGTATTCGATCGTTCCCTGCTCCATTTTATATTTAACAGTATCGCCCACATGGAGATGATTTTTTTCGGCGTATTTTTCTCCTACCACAGCTTCGTATTTGCCCCGTTCTCCGTAGCTCAGTCCGCTTCCTTCCACAATCCTGTAACCCTTTGCCAGAAAATAGGTATCGTATGCGCAGTCCAGTGTTCCAACAGCCGTCATCGTATACATGCCTGAATCTTTCAGATAACCTTTTAGGCGCTGTTGTGTCTCCTCGCTGATATATGTTTCCGTATCCACCGGATCAAGCCAATATGTTCCCGCTTCCATGGTGTACCCCTGAACATAATTGCTGTCAATGAACTTTTCTACGATTGCGGACGGGATCGCATATACAGTACATGATTTTCCAGCTTCTCCCTCGGCCGGCCGCGCAGAGTAATAGAGTTGGCCAATGTTTCCTGTGCTCTTTTCACTTTATTTCCACTTGCAATTCCAATCATCAGCATAGAAAATATCGCCAGGAAAAGTACTAAAAACAGTATGATATACATCAATGTTTTCGCAGGAGTACTTCTTAATTTTCTGCTTGCTCTTTTCAACATATTCTTTCTTCCCCCTATATATTTCAAAATGCGACAAGCTTATGTTTTAATTTTCAAGTGTCCAAATAATCCTATCGCTCAATTTTTCTATTTGAGAATCACTTTTAATATCAACAA
>NZ_QUED01000047.1:0-7218 GCF_003477865.1 Blautia sp. AF34-10 | reverse complement strand
CTGCGTAATGGAGTGGAAACTGTTCCATCGAATATACGCAAGAATTACCACTTGGAAAAGATACCTCGTGGGAAACAGCGGGGCAAGTTCTTTTTCGGTTCCAAGATAGTAGCATTGAATTTCAGAAAACTCTTCAACTATGTGAAGGGTTTAGGACATTACGCTCAAAATCCGGTACTTGTATAAAATCAAGGAAGGGAATACCAGCGTATATCCGAAGAAATCCGGTATTACACTACAAAATATGAATTTTTCAAGGTGCTATAGAAATAGAGGACAAAGTTATTTATGGTTTTGACCCTAACATCATAATATAAAGCGGGGAACAAAAAGAGGTGGGATGGATATGATGGATCGGATATCTGCCTACCGGGAACTGATTCGGAAAAATATTGATTACGAGAACTACCCGCCGATCTATAACAAGCAGGAAGTGGATGAACTGATCGAGCTGATTGTAGAAACCCTAATGCTGCCGCCGGATGCAGGAACAATTCGGATTGGAGGAAAGGAACGTCCTGTTCCGATTGTAAAAAGCATGTTCCTGAAGCTGGATAAAGATCATATCTGTTATATCCTGAAGTGCCTGCACAATACGGAAAAGAAAAAAGAGTAAAAATGGCCGTATCAAAAAAACAGCCAGAGAAAAAAAGGCAGAAAAAGAAAAGCAGCTTGTGGATCATAGCGTTGATTGCTGTTATTTTGCTGATTCTTGTTGGAGTCGTATTTTTGGTACTGCCAAAATTTCGAAAAGAAGCTGCACCGGAAAAACCGGAAACGATCAAGGTGGAAGCTGCAGAGAAAAGCTATGCTGCCGGAAGTCGGCTTTCAGAAAAAAAATTTCCGCGTATACGGAATATCCGGGAAACAGAAACAGCTTCTGGATGCAGATACATACAGCGTGTCACCGGCTAAAGTGCCGGCACATGGCCACAGTGTTACCGTAGAGGTTTCCTCCAAGGCATATCCGGATATCAAGGCAGAGATAACAGTGCTTATTGACCGTGATGAAAGTGTTAGGTATAAAATCGGCAGAGAAAATCCAGATGATGTGGAGGCTATCCTGTATTCCAACGGGGATCTAGAAATATCCGGAAAAGGAAGCGTCCGGAATTTCAAATCAGATTCTGCGCCATGGAAGAAAGATTCTGTTAAACGGCTGACCTGGATTGATCCGGAGGCAGAAGTGGAAAGCATGGACTACTGGTTTACAGGAAATGACGAATACCTGGAAACATTGTGCCGCATTCCGGACACAGTGAGAAGCATGGTGGAAACATTCAAAAATGCCACAGCGATGACCAGTATGCCGGATATGTCTGGTGCGGTCCGGCTGGAAGATATTACATCCTGCGCAGAAGGGTGTATTGCACTGGAAAAGGCCATGGAACTTCCAGGGAATATAAAACAGGCAAAAAAAGCATTTTACGGTGATACGGCGCTGATCGATGGAGCCGATACAACAGCCTGTATGCAGCTGGAGAACATGGATTCTATGTATTACGGCTGTATGGCTCTGGCATCTGTCCAGATTCCGGACAGTGCGAAAGAACTTTCGAATATCTGCAATGGCTGCGTCAACCTGAAAGAAGTACATATCCCATCGTCTGCACAGAAAATGAACAGCAGTTTTTTCGGATGTACCGCACTGGAATCCATAACCGGTGAAATCCCATCTTCCTGTACGGATAGCGGGAACCTGTTTTCCGGCTGTAAGTTCCTGAGTGGAACACTTACCGTTTCCTGTACATCCAAGACAACCCTTTCAAGCTCGTTTTCGGACGCTGCAACGGCTGGAACAGGACTTACGATCATTTTACGGTACGATGCAGAAAAATCGCAGGAAACGGCCAATACGGGCTTCTACGGGGGAACAAAAAGTGCAGATGAAATCCTGAACGCATTAAAGGCATCTATGGAAGCCGCATTCAGCAGCGGAAGCCATATTACAATAACAACAAATGCAGATAAAACAGAGGGGTGATTAGAATGTAATAAAAATGCAATATGAAAAATAGCAAAAGACTCTTGTAATTACGGAATTGGAAAGGTAATATGATAATATGATCCAAAGAAATAAAAAAGGGGGAGAAACCATATGGACATGAAAGAGCTTCGAAAAAATGCAGAAAAAGTAATAGCAGAACGTTTTCCGGACTTCAATTTTTCCACACTGGACTGGGGAGAGCTTGATCCATTCTATCTGGAGCATCCGGAAGAAATACCGATTGAGCATGAGTTTATTGGCTACCGGCAGGATGGTGATGTAGCGGAAGATTACCAGGGAAACCTGTATCTGGTTCTTTGTGATCCAGGAATCCACCCGATCGGAAGTGTATGCATGGAACAGTCCGAACTGGACGATGCCGTAAAACTTGGAAAACGGGAAGATTATACCGGGGAACTTCTGGAAGAAATTCCAGAATAAAGTGAAATAATAAAACAAGGAATCCCGTGTCAAACATTGACACGGAATTCAAACAGAAAAATCGGTGTCAATGTTTGACACGGACGGAGGAAAAAAATATGAGAAAAAGAATCGCAATGGTACTTCTTGGCCTGAGCCTGGCAGTAGGCACACCGGCCGCAACAAATATGTTCCCAGTAGTTTCTGCCCAGACAGTACAGGCAGCTGGAAAAACCGGATGGACACAGGAGTCCGGAATCTGGTATTTTTACAAAGACGGTGTAAAACAGACCGGCTGGCAGACCTGGGACGGAAAAAAATATTATCTGAATGCAGACGGAACCATGAAAGCAAATGAGTGGATGATTGATACGGATGGATCGGTTTACTACTTCCGCAGCTGGGGTGGAGCTTACCTGAACTGCAAGGCAAGAATCAACGGCAGAAGTTATACTTTCGGTGCAGACAGTAAGGTACAGGGTTCCCAGTGGGTTGTAAAAGGCGGAAAATGGTATCTGGTGAAAGACGGAAAAATTGCAACCGGCTGGCAGACCTGGGATGGAAATAAATACTACATGAATAGTGATGGAAGTATGCGCTCCAATGAGTGGAAACTGGATGATACCGGAAAAATCCGTTATCTCTGCAGCTGGGGAGGAGCTTATAAGAGCCGGTCTGCAAAAATCAATGGACGTTCGTATACCTTCAATAGTGCTGCAGAAGTAACCAACATGCAGTGGATCGTGATGGATGGACAGTGGAAACTGGCAAAAGATGGAAAAATTGCAACGGGTTGGCAGACCTGGGACAATAACCGTTACTATCTGAACGCAGACGGAACCATGAAAGCAAATGAATCTTTCACGGACGGGGGAAAAACCTATTTCTTCTGCAGCTGGGGCGGAGCTTATAAAAACTGCTGGCAGACCTGGAACGGAAAAAAATATTACCTGCATGATAACGGTGCAGCCTATCAGAATGAGTGGCTGAAAACCGGAGGAAAATGGTACTGGTTCCAGGCAGACAGCACCATGGCAGTGAACACAAGCTTTACATACAAAGATAACCTGTATTTTGTGGACGGAAACGGAGTTATGCTTTCCGGATGCTGGAAAGAAGAAAACGGAGCAAAATACTATATCCGGAGCTGGGGCGGAGCCTGCAAGGATATGCAGATGAAAATTTCCGGAAAGACATATTATTTCCGATCAGACTGTAAGATGGTAACGGATCAGACGGTAAACGGAAATTACTACGGAAAAGACGGTGCGCTTACAACAAAACCGGAAGCGAAACCAACAGAGACACCAAAGCCAACGGAAACGCCAAAGCCAACGGAAACGCCAAAGCCGACAGAGACACCGAAGCCGACAGAGACACCGAAGCCAACAGAGACACCGAAGCCAACAGAGACACCGAAGCCAACAGAGACACCAGCAGAAACCGTTTATGCAACAAGCGTAACAATTACACCGAACAGTAATCTGGAATTAACTGAAGTTGGACAGACACTGCAGCTGGCCGCAACCGTATATCCGGAAAATGCAACCAACAAAGCGGTAAAATGGACTTCGGATGATCCGGAAGTAGCAAGTGTAGATGAAAATGGACTTGTAACGGTTCATAAAAAAAATGGTATGCGAAAAGTTATTATCTCAGCTGATGCAATGGGATCTAAGCCAAACGGAGGTGTTGTTGGAAGATACGTAGAAGTAAAAATTAATATCCCATACACCAACGAAGAGGCTCTTGGAATGACCGTTTACGATCAGGAAGTTTCCAGAAAGATTTTCGATCTGGTAAATGAAGAACGTGTCAAAGAAGGACACGCAGCCATGATCTGGGATGATAAGCATTGTTATCCGAGAAGCGTTGCCGCTGCCGGATACCATATCATGAGATCAATCACACAGCCAGGATACGGAACTTCTGATAATCTGGCCCTGCATGGTGGCAGACAGAACGGCTGCGGCGGTGGTCTGTCATATACAGATTCCGATGATCTTGCCCGCCAGATCTTCAACCTTTGGATGTCCTCTCCAGGCCATAAAGCAAACCAGATGGATGATTATAATGCATATGGAGCAATCGCTGTAATGTATGGACAACCGCAGGAGTATAACGGAAGAAAGATTGTGAATTTCTCAGCTGTATTCTCATTTGCAAATCAGGATCTTGACTTTCCAGCTACTTGGGAACATATGGACGATGGTATGAGTGATGTACTCGGCATGACAGAAAACGATTATTATCAGATTACAAACTACTTTATTCGATAAAAAAGAATCCCCTCTCGTAGACGAATCGCGAGAGGGGATTTGTATGTCGAAGAGGTAGTAAAATAGTCGATGATATGCTATACTGAATCTAATCAGATCAGAACGTGATAGGGATAGTCTGATGGTTGTCCTTTCTGGAAACAGAAAGGGGGTAATGCCAATGAATACAATGGAAGTGTTGACACTTTTACTTGTTGTTTTTGCGGCGTTATCCAATGCGTCGTAAAACTTCTTGCTTTAGCTATGGGGATATAAGACGCGTCCATCGAATTTACGCAAGTAATTGAGATGGACAAAATAGTGGTTGTATTAAATGGAAAAATATAGTATAATACAAACATGAATACAACATATAAATCAAACAACAATGTCGTCTATTCGTGCAAATACCATGTAGTATGGTGTCCTAAATATAGACGAAAAGTATTAACCAATGGTGTAGATACCAGGTTGAAGGAACTGCTCACAGAGTATGCTGCAAATCTTTCTGTAGAGATTCTGGAAATGGAAATCATGCCGGATCATGTTCATATGCTGCTGGAAGTAGAACCTCAGTTTGGTATTCACAAAGCCGTAAAATCTTTCAAAGGCTATACTTCCAGAATTTTAAGACAGGAATTTCCATATCTTAAAACTAAGATGCCGACGCTTTGGACAAACAGCTATTTTGTATCGACGGTGGGTGGTGCTCCGCTGGAAGCAGTAAAACAGTATATCGAAAACCAGAAAACATCGCAGAGACAAAAGGATAAGATGGGATAATGCAAAAAGGGATCAAATTCAGAATCTACCCGAATAAAGGACAGAAAGCCTTCATTCACCAGACGCTGGGATGCTGCAGGTTCATCTATAACCGGGGACTTGCCATGCGTAAGGAAGGCTATGAAAAAGGGGAAAAAATCGGCTATGGACAGACTTCTGCCATGCTGACGGAACTGAAAAAGCAGGAAGAGTTTGCTTTTCTGAAAGAAGTCGATTCCATCGCATTACAGCAGTCATTGCGGGATCTTGACCGGGGATTTGTAAACTTTTTTCAAAAAAGAGCGTCCCATCCAACTTTCAAAAGCAAACATAACCATTTTCAGTCGTACAGAACGGTAAATCAAAAAGACAACATTCGTATCGTGGGAAGATATATCAAACTTCCGAAGCTTGGATATGTGAAAGTGCGTCAGTCAATGGAAGTGGGAAACATTCATCACGTAACCATTGAGCATACGCCATCCGGAAAATATTTTGCGGTTCTGAATGTTGAATTTGAACCGGAACCGCGACCTAATCAGGGTGGAACGATTGGGATTGATGTTGGAATCAAAACATTCTATTCTGACAGCAACGGAAATACAGTAGCGAATCCCAGATATCTGGAACGCTCGATGCGAAAACTTGTAAGGGAACAGCGCAGACTTTCCCGAAGAGAGAAAGGATCCCATAACCGGGATAAGCAGCGAATTCGAGTTGCCAAAGTACATGAAAAAGTAACGAATCAAAGAAATGATTTCCTGCAGAAACAGTCAACGATGCTGGTGTGTGAAAACCAAACCATCTGCATCGAAGACCTGCATGTAAAGGGAATGATCCGGAACCATAAACTGGCAAAGTCGATAGCCAGTGTTTCGTGGGCAAAGTTTTTCGAGATGCTGGAATATAAAGCTGTGTGGTATGGAAATGAAATCCGCAAAGTACCAACGATGTATCCGAGCAGCCAGACCTGCAGTTCCTGTGGCTATCGGAATCCGCTGGTGAAAAATCTGCGCATTCGTATCTGGGAGTGCCCCGGCTGTCACGCAGTTCATGACCGGGATACGAATGCAGGCATCAATATTTTGAAAAAAGGACTGCAGCTGCAGTCGGCATAAAGATAAGAAAACTGTACCGCAGGGCATGCGGGAACAGTATAAATATAGCCTGTGGACACCGTGTAAGACATTGCAGTACCGTAAGGTATTTGCCAATGCAATGGTGGAAGAAACAGGAATCCCCCTGCTTTAGCTGTGGGGAGTGTCAACTTACATAGACAACCACCGCAAATAGCAAGAGGGCTATTCCCTATTGGCAGTAGGGGATAGCCTTTGTCTCTTGTTGCTTTTTTGTAATAATTTAAATTATTTCAGAAAGTACAACCACTGACACGGAAATATCCTTGATTGCTTCTGATTTGATTATAAGCTGCCAGACGGAAAAAGTCAAGCAGCATGGGGGATGCGCAGAGTTTTGTGTATTCCTTTTTGTTGAAAAAATAGAATATTCTGTCTGGACTTGTTGTTTTTGCTAAGAAGTCAAGGTAACGTTTATGAAGCGATATTTCAGAGACGTTACCTTTTTATAAAAAAATCTGTGGTTTTAGACGATAAAAATGTCATCTTTTTTGAGAAAATGTCATGTTCTTATATGAAACCAAGCAATCAGTGTGCCGTTTCCTTTCTGCATGAGCAGTGTGCCAACTGTCCGTAGCAGGATCAATGCAAGCCGAAGATCTTTAAGAAGGTTGCAAAAATAGTAACATCCAAAGCAGCGCATGAACGTGCGAAA
>NZ_QUED01000046.1:0-7923 GCF_003477865.1 Blautia sp. AF34-10 | reverse complement strand
AAAATACATTGAATAATAACAAATATTAAGTAACAGATAATAGAAGCTGTTCCTAAAGAAATGTTATAGATTTGTGATATTGAATACATCACAGAACTAAAAGCAGCAACTCCTAAATCAAAGCGAACATTTAATACAACAGCAAAAGCTATTAAATTCAAACCAAGAAAATACAAAAAATATTTTTTCATTCTTATTACCTCATCATGTCTATGGTACTGTAAGCCACCAGAACCGGAGATTCTGCCTTGATGGCACACTTATAAAAAGCCCAAAGGTCTTGATTTCAAGGCTTTCAGGCTTAAGTTAACCCCAGCGGAGTCTGTTGTGTTTATCTTACTGGAATTTCACCTTCATCTATCAGTCTGTCTGGGGAAAATACAATACGGATTCTTCCGTCTGTCGCAACCTTGCAATCTCCGTCAAACGCATTCTTACCGCCATCCTCGATTTTCGCAGTTCCTGAAAGGATATTCTCACAGATGCGTATCGCTGTATTCATGATGCTATGATCCATGGAACCAACGAAAGGCATTCCCGCATATCCCACATGGCCATTAAAATTGCGGTCAAATTCACTTTCATAGGACTTGATTTTATCCAGAGCTCCCAATAGTGTATTAATACTGTCTCTGCAGAGCAGATTACCATTGCAGGCATCTCCAGAAAACAGGATTCGCTCTTTCCGATCAAGGAAACAACAGCCTCCCGATGTATGACCCGGTGTCTCAATTACCTCGATACTGCGTCCCCCCAGCTCAAACACCATCCCCTCCTTCAAAGGAAGACATTTTGGCATCTTTTGTATCCGCCGGATATCCGCAGGGCTACAGTCATACACATCGTAAGCTCCCATATTTCCCAAAAGTTCCACATAATCTGCGATGCTATCATAATTTATCGGTTTAAGACTATCCTCATCTTTTTCGTGAATATATACCTCTTCAAACTGAGCAGCTCCTCCGATATGATCCGGATGTCCATGTGTCAGCACTACATCATAGGGAAGCGGAGTCAGCCAGGAAATCAGCTTTTTCAGGTCTGTCATTCCGACACCCGTATCGATGAGTAATGCACGTTCCGTACCTTTTAACAAAAACATGGCTGTCATACCAGCCTCATTGATAACCCAGGTGTCTTTTGCAATCTCCGTCACCTGATATGTAGTCAGCTTTGCCATATGCATTCCATCCTTTCCGCATCAGTGCATAAATACATTTTCTGCATCCTCATCTAATGGTACAGTAAATGCCGGAGCATGTTTAACAAGAAGCTCCATCAGCCTGTGGTCATAATTATCTTTAACTTCGCAGATATTGTCAAAAATCATAATTGCCTCTTTACCTGGCTCACATACCGGCCACTGCGGAAGAGAAGGAACGGAAGGATTTCCGTATCTCGCAAAGTTTATCCAGGCACCACATATTCTCTCCTGCAGGCGGTCTGTTTCTCCCGGCACATTGCAGATAGGAATTCGGTCAATATTATGGAAAACAAACGGGATTTCAGAGCAATGCCATGCCAGTTTTCCTCCCTCATATGGGAATTCATAATTAAACATGTAGGAATATACGGGAGCTTCCTTATGTACTGACTTCTTCGCAATGAAATCTTTCGATGCATAACGGAAAATATAATCCAGCGACAGAACATCTACAAGGCGATTATTCGGATATGCTTTTTCGAATTCTGCTGCAATCTCTTCTGCATCCTCCTGAAAGCATTTTTCCAGAAGTTTCATCGTTTCCTCACGGGTCAGTTCATCCCTATTCTCCAGAACCGGCTTGAAATCAAATTCTCCAAAAACGCTACCCACTATCACCGGAATCTTTTTTGCTCCATCGGTAAATCCTACTCTGCGCGGATCACCTGCATACCATGAATTTGCTCTCGGCTCTCCTCCCACGTAGAGTCCTTTCTCCTGCAGCTTGGGTGACACCTTATTATATGCTTCCGCAAGGAAATAGTAAGGAATCGTTTCCAAATCCTCAACGGATTCCAACTTCAATTCCGTCAGAAGGGCCTCCACAATTGCGGTACCGTCATCCTCTGCCTCTTTTTTACCTTCTTCTATTACGCCGCTCTGGATAATCCCCTTATGGAATAAACCTTCTGCAGCCGGTGTATTCATCAGGGAATAAACTTTCATTCCACCACCGGACTGACCAAACAGGGTTACATTACCTGGATCTCCGCCAAAACCAGCAATATTGTCCTGAATCCAATGAAGGGCTGCGACCATATCTGCATTTCCCACATTAGCAGAATTGTAGTATTTTTCCCCATAAGCAGATAAATCAAGATATCCCAAAATATTCAGACGATGGTTCAATGACACGACAACCACATCTCCGTACTCACTCAGATGATCTCCCTCATACGCCACCTGTTCAATGGATGAGCCTGCAAAGAATCCACCTCCGTGCAACCATACCATAACCGGTTTTTTTGCTTCCGGATCCAGACTCTGTGTCCAAATATTCAGATACTGGCAATTCTCATCCATTGGCCAGTAACGATGTGGGATCATAGCCTCCATCAACGGATGATCCTGCATCAGCATAGGACACACATAACCGTAGGCCAGAGCATTTTTAATACCTTTCCATGGTTTTACCTCTCTGGGCATTTGAAAGCGATCAGCATCAGCATACTTGATGCCATGGAAAGTGTATGTAGAATTCATCTTAAATCCCCGTATCTTACCCGCCTTAGTCTGAACTACCGGTTCTGCCTTACTACAGTAAAAACAATCTCCCATTTTGTATTCCACCTTTCTTTAGTAATTTTATGTATATCTTATTTCATTACAATTTTGTCATTTTTTTGTTACCGTTTTATTACATCTCTATCTCCACATACAGTTTGCATATTGGTCTCTTCCTGTATTGCAGCCCGATACTGAGAGGGAGTCATATGATAATGCTTTTTAAACGCACGAAAAAAGTTTTCCGTATTTTCATATCCAATCTCTTTTCCGACTTCAGTCATCCTCCCATTTTCTAAACTTTTTCACCTCATTATGCAATAATTGTTGATACCCATCTACTATAATCCCATACATTTCAGAATGATCCGAAGATTATGGACTGCACATCTTTGCACATCTCCGAGACACAGACGAGGTTTCTTATCTAAATGTCCTTTGTACCCGATTGCTCTGCCATCATCTAAAATAAAAGCAACTTCCTCATTGGCCGGGCATATCTTTGGCACAAAGCCTGCCGGATCATTGAAAAATGTTTTCATATCATTTGCCTGCATGTAGACTTTTTCCCCATCAACCAAAATCTCTCCATCCTTCATCTCGGCAGTATGTCCTTCACCCAGAGGTGCCATGACTGTATCCGGTCCTTCCGGATCAACCGTAAAGGAATTCCAGCGGGCTGCGAAAACCGGTGCAAATGGTACTTCCTGCACCATAATTACCTGCCCACGTTCATCAAACTCCGGCATAACTGTTCTCACAGCCTGAAGAATATTCATGGCCCTTCCTTTTCCTCCCGGCATAATCAAATCATTTCCGGCATGCATGGATTTCCAGGGTGTACTGCTGCCTCCGTTCCAATCAGTCATGATCAGACCTTCAAATCCCCATTCTCCGCGGGCAAGATCCGTACATAAGTCATAACTATCTGCTGTAGGAACACCGTTGATCAGATTGTAGGAACTCATGATAGACAACGGCTGAGATTCCTGAATAGCAATTTTATAGGGTTCCAAATAAATCTCCCTCAGTGCCCGCTGACCAATCACAGAATCCACAGCATTCCGATTCGTCTCCTGATTATTAGCTGCATAATGCTTAATGCATCCACCTCCTCCTGGCAGGCTCTGAAGACCGCGTACCATTGCTGACGCCATCTTTCCAGATATGAGAGGATCTTCAGAAAAATATTCAAAATTTCGTCCGCACATAGGATCACGCTGAATATTCATTCCTGGTCCCAGAAGCAAATCAATCCGCATTGCCTGCATATCTGCTGCCATTCCGCATCCTACCTGTTCCAAAATTTCCGGATCAAAAGACTGAGCAAGAAGCGTACCCACCGGCCATGCCGTACAGTAATGGTATACCTGCCTCTTTTCCCCCGATTCCAAATCGGTTGCCTCAAACTGCTGTGTGATACGCACACCGCCCGGACCGTCTGCCAATACAATAGAAGAAACACCATAACTTTCCAGTGCGTGTGTTGTTTCCCCTGCCGCTCCAGGTACAGATTCCGAACTGGCTCCAATCACAGGATTGTTCTCATCCTGCACACCCCAGCCTGTACCACAGCAAAGATCCGCTAATTGTGCAGCATCAAGCTGTGCGGCAAATTCTTCCATTGACACTCTGCCCGAAGCCACATCATTCAGCTTCCATTCTTTCTTTTCCACATACCGTACTGTTTCGTAAGGCATAACCGGCTGATAGCTGGTATCTGTCGCATATGTAACCACCTTTTCATCGCTATAGGCTGAACGCGAATCCAGCGTTTCCGGTATCTGCACAGCCAGAAGAACCGGTACATCCTTCCATATAGTTTCATCCTTTCGGTCAGTTAACCCCTTCTTTTCCTCCAAAGTTTCCGTTAACGGAAGCTCCACCAATACCTGTTCTGTCAAAGCAGTTTGTTCCAGCCGAATCTTGCACACCGGTTTTGTATCTCTGGAAGAAGTACCGATACGCACTCCATAATCTCCTTTTGACAGAATATAACCTCCTGCATTTTCACTATAAGATGCAAGATTACGCAGCGGTATGCGGATTTTGATATCTTCCTTTTCGCCCGGTGCCAGTAACATCGTTTTTTGGAAACCTTTCAGCTCCTGTTCCGGCATATCCATCTCCGATACCGGTGCAGAAACATATACCTGCACAACTTCACGTCCGGCAAACGCTCCTGTATTTTCTACTGTTACGCCAAGAACCAGTGTATCCTCATCCAGCGATGCCTCCAGATTTCCCAGTGCAAATGTCGTATAGGAGAGTCCATAACCAAAAGGATAACCCGGCTCAACATTAAATGTATCAAAGTAACGATAACCTACATAAATTCCTTCCGTATATACTGCCTTATTAAAATCCTGAAGGAAATTGCCTGCCGTAGGATAATCTTCATATTTTTTTGCCCAGGTTGCGGTCAGTTTTCCTGACGGTGTTGCCTTACCTGTGAGAATATCGGTAACGGCGGCTCCTCCCTCCTGTCCTGCCTGCCCCATGAGAAGAATAGCATCCGCACAAGCTGCCTCCAGATCCTGCACCGATATGGAGCCCGGAACATTCAGCACCAGTATCAATGAGGAAAAAGCTGACCGCAGCTTTTTAAGATTATCCATCTCCACTGCAGAAAGCCTGTAATCTCCAATTTCATACTTTTTATCCCCAATGGATACTTCTTTTTTCATGAAACGATCATTTCCCTCACCGGAATTTCTCGAAATGACACAAATAGCAGTTTCTGTTTCTTTTGCATATTCTTCCAGTTTTTCTGTTGTCAGCGGTTCCTCCGGAAACGCAAAAACACTCATGACTTGGTCCTTCATCTCTCTTTTGGCCAGATCATAGCATCTGGCCCACGCCATCTGCTGTTCCCGGTTCACAATCTCAAAACCTTCTGTTTCCATAGCATTCAGAATATTAATATGATAACGCAGAGACTGATCCACATCCTGATCACCACCGCCGGAAAGACCGCCGTTAAAAGGATCTCCCGATCCCGTTCCGCCGCGGATTGTTCTGGCAGCTCCGTTTCCAAACAAGGCAATTTTTCCCCTGCCCTTTAACGGAAGAACCCCATTTATGTTTTTTAAAAGTACCATTCCCTGCGTCGCCGCTTCTCTCGATATTGCAGCACCGCTGATCTCACGTTCGGACATCGGCGGATATATCGTATTACTTTTCATATTTTTTCCCTGCCTTTCATTTCTATTCCCCTCTTATCCATTTATGAAAAGAACCTGACTCCTTACGAATCAGGTCCCTTTATCAGTTTCCATATTTTTGCTTATGAAATTTTTTCTGCCAGGAAATCTGTCATCATCTGTTCCGTTTCTTCCAATCCATTAGCCTCATAATCCGCAATCAGCTTATCCCAGTTTGCATCAAAATTATCTACACTTTCTGTTACGCACTTAATCAGTCCCGGCCATGCAATCTCATTCAGAATTTCCACATTGTTCGTAATCTCCTGCGGTGTCGCATATGCCCAAAGTGGGGAATACGGCGGTGTTTCGAATTCATCTGGCTGCGGGAAGATATCGGTCAGCATCTCTACATTCCATGCTTCACAAGCTGCCTTCTGCTCCTCGTTATACTCTGCAATTACAGATTCTCTCGTAACAGGTGTGTAAGGATTACCATTTTCATCCACTGCACCGTCTCCATAAATCGGAAATCCCGTATAATTGCCAATACCAGTATTTTTTCCGTAATCCGGATCAGAACTTGCTTTTGCAATCTCTTCTTCCGTACGATATCTCATTCCATTCTCATCTACAAAATAGTTTTCTCCTTCAACACCCCATTTGTAAAGTACTGCACCCTCATCGGAGCAGAGATAATCAAGGAATTTAATTGCACGAACCGGATCCTCACAGTCCTTTGTGATTGCCAGTCCGTATCCAACCTGAAGACCCTGATACATCAGTGTGGGTGCCTTCGTCTCAGCATCAATTGTCACAGGAAGCGGACAATATGTTTTATCCAGTTTTCCTTCTGCTTTCAATGTTGCTTCCGCCTGTCCATAATGCCAAAGTGCATCAGTAATAGCTACAACACGTCCGCTGGCAAGCTTTGCAATGTAATCGTCATCTGTCTGTGTTGCAAAGTTTGGATCCAGAATTCCCTCATCATACATACGACTCAGCCATCTGAAATATTCTTTTTCTTTATCACTCACATGCTTGTAAATGCAGTTATAGTTATCATCAACAAGCCAGGAACCGTTATCCGGTGCACCATCAGCAATAAATCCAGCGGGATTACTGAGTGTAATGAGCCAGTGCCAGTCAGCAGCACTCATGGAAATACCAATGGTATCCAGACCATCATCGGTTTTAGGATGTGCTGCCAGGTACTGCTTGATCAGGGCTTCATACTCCTCCAGAGTCTTAGGATATTCATAATTATTTTCCTTAAGAGCTGCGTACTGTATCTGGCAGTTTCCTCCGGTTGCCAAAATCTGGTATCCTACACCAGCATAAGAAAGCTGATATATTCCTTCATCTCCAGAACCCCATTTCAGCTTTTCAAACTCATCGCCGTACATTTTTTTAATATTTGGACCATATTCCTCGATCAGATCTGTCATATCAATAAGTGCACCTGCCTCATACAGACTGTTTACACTTTGCTTAGCATAAATCATATCTGGATATTTGTCCTCAGCAATCATCAAAGATATATCCTCGTCAGGATCGCCTGTACTGGATACCGGATAGGAAATATCCAAAGTCACACCTGTGGCTTCAGTAATCGCCTGAGCAACAGGATTTTCCCAGTTACCATTTTTTCCGTCTGCATTGTAGTACTTGAAAGTTATAGGTGACAAATCATCCTTACTGTCCCCAGTACTGCTCTCGCTGTTTTCATTCTTGCTGCTTTCGCTCTTACTGCTTTCCGTATCCTTGGAGCCACATCCTGCCACTGTTCCAACGCAGAGTGCTGCTACCATAAGCAGAGCTAAAATTTTCTTCCTTTTCATGTTATTCCTCCCTATATTCTTAGAAAGTCCTACTATAAGGCCAAACATTTGAGATTTTACAATACCTCTATTATTTGTCTCTCATTGCAATAACTCTCCAAAATTATTTTAGATTTTCACGCGCGTTTTTACTTATCTAAAAGATATCATGGATAGTATATTTTAGATTTTCACGCGCGTTTTTACTTATCTAAAAGATATCATGGATAGTATATTGGAAGATATAGAAGAA